>VAYK01000049.1 GCA_005884985.1 Actinomycetota bacterium
CCCGCCTCGAGCAGCGGATGTCGGCTCCCGACTTCTGGCAGGACCAGCAGGGCGCCCAGAAGATGCTCCAGAGGCGCAAGCGCCTGGAGGGCGACCTCGGCTTCCTGAAGCGCCTGCGCGGGCAGGAGGACGACACCCGCGTCCTCGTCGAGTGGGCGCAGGCGGGAGAGGACGTCGAGAAGGACCTTCGCGCCGCCCTGGACGGGCTGGAGGAGACGATCTCCGCGGCCGAGTTCCAGAAGATGCTCGGCGGCGAGCACGACCGCGCGAACGCCATCCTGACCATCAACGCGGGGGCGGGGGGCACGGAGAGCCAGGACTGGGCGGAGATGCTGCTCCGCATGTACCTGCGCTGGTGCGACCGCCACGGCTACAAGCGCGACATCACCGACATCCAGGCCGGCGAGGAGGCGGGGATCAAGAGCGCGACCGTGCTCGTCAGCGGCGAGTACGCGTACGGGTACCTCTCGGCCGAGGTCGGCGTGCACCGTCTCGTCCGCATCAGCCCGTTCGACTCGGCGTCACGGCGGCACACGTCGTTCGCGTCCGTCTTTGCCTGGCCCGAGATCGAGGAGGACATCAAGATCGAGGTCCAGGACAAGGACATCCGCGTCGACACCTACCGGTCGAGCGGGGCCGGGGGCCAGCACGTGAACGTGACCGATTCCGCGGTGCGCATCACGCACATGCCCAGCGGGATCGTGGTCTCCTGCCAGAACGAGCGGAGCCAGATCCGCAACCGCGAGGTCGCGATGAAGGTGCTCAAGTCCCGTCTCTACGACCTGGAGCTGCAGAAGCAGAAAGCAAAGCTGGACGCGGTCGAGAACGCGAAGAAGGACATCGCCTTCGGCAGCCAGATCCGCTCCTACGTCCTCCACCCCTATCAGCTCGTCAAGGACCATCGGACGAAGTACGAGGTGGGCGACGTGGGCCGCGTGCTCGACGGCGATCTCGACGACCTCATCCAGACCACGCTGGTCGCGCGGGCCAAGGGGACGCTCGGCGCCGCCGACGCCGCGGAGGACGAGCGCTGAGACGGAAGCGGCGGGGGCCCCTGCTCCTGGCCGCTCTCGTCCTGGCCGGTTGCCGGCGCGCGCCCGATCTCCGGAGCGCCGAAGCGCCGGTGGCCACGGCGGGACAGCCGGTCTGGACGCTGGTCTACGACCAGGTCGTGGGTGGCAACCAGGACCTCTACACGATCCCTTCGGCCGGGGGCGTCGCCCGCCGTCTGACCGATGATCCCGCCCACGACATGCTCCCGCGCTTCACCCACGACGGAAGCCGCGTCCTCTTCGCATCCGATCGCAGCGGCCGGTGGCAGATCTGGGAGGTGGCGGCGGAAGGGGGCGCGGCGCGGCGCGTGCGCACGAACGAGGCGATCGAGTACCAGGTGGACGAGTCGCCGGACGGCCGGATGCTGGCGTTCCTCTCCAACGAGAATGGCCCCGAGTCCCTCTTCCTGATGCCGCGCGCCGGCGGGCCCGCGCGGCTCCTCGTCCGCCACGGGGCCAACACCATCATGGGCAACCCGGACTGGAGCGCGGACGGCGCGCAGATCACGTTCTCCTCGAACTGGCGCGTCGGCCATCAGATCTACGTCGTGGACGTCGGGGGGGGAGAGGCACGGCGGATCTCACCGCTCCATCGCGGAGGGTGCGAACCGCGGTTCCGCCCGGATGGCCGCCGCGTGATCTACGTCGACCGCGGCCACCTCGGCGACACGAGCCTCCTCACCGAGACCGACCTTCTCTCCGGCGCGCGCAAGACGATCGTGGACTGGCCGGCCCTCAACTACGATCCCGCCTATTCGCCGGACGGCACCGAGATCGCGTTCGCCTCCAACATCACGGGCGAGTACGCGATCTATCGCCAGCGGCTCTCGGATGGGAAGTCGTGGAGGGTGACGCAGGGCAAGGGTGACGCGAGGTACCCGGACTACCGGCCGGATCGGTAGAGAACAACGACAACGGAAAACGGAGATAAAGGGGTTAACGGAATCACCAACGAACGTCACCGTTGCGCGAGATCGCGCACCGTCCGTACGAGGGTCTCCGGATCCACCGGCTTGGTGAGGAAGGCCTGGAACTCGTCGCGGGCGTGGCGGAGGCGGCGTCCGAGCGAGGCGTAGGCGGACACGGCGGCGGCCGGGATCGCGGCCCCCGCCCCTCCCGTTCGCTCCCATGCGCGCACCCGATGGATCAGCTCGAAGCCATCGATGCCGGGCATGTGCAGGTCGCAGAGGAGGACGTCCGGCCGCTTGCGCTTGACCGCCTCCAGGGCCTCGTCGGCGGAGGCGGCCGTGGCCACCTCGGCCTGTGCCCGCTCGAGGACCGCCGCGATCAGCTCCCGAACGTCCGGATTGTCGTCCACGACGAGCACGCGGACCCCGCGCAAAACGGTTGGCGGTCCGTCGGTTCCGACCGTCGAGGGAGGACTCGCCATGATTTGTCATCGGGAGGAGCAAGAGTCGTGCCGCTCTGATTCGAGGGCGGGCCCCGGCCGGATCAGCGGCCGTCTTCCCCCGCGCTGGTCCAAGTGCCGGCCCGCGGCTCCGTGCCCGCGATGAACGCTTCCATGTGCGCGCCTGGCGCGCCCGGCTCCGCCGGACGCCCCTCGGTGTCGATGGCCAGGAACACGATGTTGCCGGGGATGGGGAAGTCCTGGAGCGGCTTGTCCTTCATGACCCGGCCCCAGAAGTCCATCCACATCGGGAGCGCGGCCTTCGCCCCCTCCTCGTGGGGGCCCAGGGTCTTGCGCTTGTCGTCATAGCCGACCCACACGCCCGCGGCCAGCGCGGGCTCGAAGCCGATGAACCAGGCGTCCGTGAAGTCGTTCGTCGTCCCCGTCTTGCCCGCGATGGGCCGCTTGAGCGAGCGGGCCTTCACCGCCGTCCCCCGCTCCACCACGCCCTTCAGGAGGCTGGTCATCAGGTAGGCAGTGTCGGCGCGGACGGCGTCGCGGGCCGCCGGCCGCGCCTCTTCGATGACGTTGCCGTCGCGGTCGGTGATGCGCGTGATGTAGAAGGGCTTCATGCGCAGCCCTTCGTTGCCGAACGCGGAGTAGGCGGACGTCATCTCCACGAGCGTGGCCTCGCCCGCGCCCAGGGCCAGGGGCAGGTACGGCGGCAGTTCGCCGGTGAGCCCGAGCTTGTGCGCGTAGTCGATGGCCGTCTTCACTCCGACCACCTCCAGCGTCTTGACCGCGGGCACGTTCCGGCTCTCCTCGAGGGCGTGCCGCATCGGGATGGGGCCCTCGAACTTGTAGTCGAAGTTGTGCGGGGTCCAGATGGTGTTGTTGTCAGGGAAGGAGACGGGGGCGTCGACGATGATGGTGGCCGCCGTGTATCCCGCCTTCTCGATGGCGGCGGCGTAGACGAAGGGCTTGAAGGCGGAGCCGACCTGGCGCCAGGCCTGCGTCGCGCGGTTGAACTTGCTGCGCTCGAAGTCGAACCCGCCGACCATCGCCCGCACCGCGCCCGTCTTGGGCTCCAGGGCGAGCAGGGCACCCTGCACCTCCGGCTCCTGCTCGAGCGTGACCTTGAGGTCCTTGCTCCCGGCTTCCGGCAGTGCCCTCGCCTCGTACTCGCCGAGGCGGACCACGGCGATGCCGCGCTCGGAGGCGAGCACGACGCCGCGCACCACGTCCCCGGCGGCGATCGGGCCCTCCCAATCCTCCAGATGAAGGCGGTCGGGGAACTTGCCGTCCTTGAGCACGCTCTCGGTGGGCGGCACGAAGCCGCGCGAGCGCCGGTCCATGACGCGGAGCCAATCGCGCACGCTGCGATTGGCGGCGGTCTGGGTCGCGGAATCGAGGGTCGTGTAGACGCGCAGCCCGCCCTGGTAGATGCGCTGCGACCCGTACTCCTTCTCCAGGTACTTGCGGACCTCCTCCAGGAAGTAGGGGGCGATGGACGGGGGCTCGCGCTTGAGGCTCAGGTGCAGGGGCTCGGCCTGGGCGGCCTTGGCCTCCTCGGCGCTGATGTACTTCTCCTCCAGCATGCGCTGCAGGACATGGTTGCGGCGCTGCAGCGCGCGATCGGCGTGCTCGACGGGCGAGAGGCGGGACGGGCTCTGGGGCAGGCCGGCCAGGAGCGCGGCCTCGGGCAGGGTGAGGTCCTTGATCGACTTGCTGAACAGGAACTCGCTCGCCGCCTCCACGCCGTAGTTGCCGTGCCCGAAGTACACCTGGTTGCAGTAGTACGTGAAGATCTCTTCCTTGGTGAACGTCTTCTCGAGCTCGAAGGCGAGGAGCGCCTCCTTGATCTTGCGCTCGTAGGTCTTCTCCGGGGTCAGGAAGAGACCGGGCTGGCGGACGAGCTGCATGGTGAGGGTGGACGAGCCCTGCGTGCGCTTGCCCGACCGCAGGTTGGCCAGGAGGGCGCCCGGGATGCGCCAGGGGTTCACGCCGAGGTGCTTCCAGAAGTCCGCGTCCTCGACGGCGATGGTCGCGTTACGCAGGACGGGCGGGATGTCCTTGAACCCGACCACCACCCGGCGCTCGATCGCGAACTCGCCCAGGAGCTTCCCGTCGCCGGTATAGACCTGCGTGATGATGTTGGGCTCGAAGTCCTCGAGCGACGAGACCTGGGGGAGGTCCTTCTCGTAGGCGAGGAAGATCCCCGAGAGCGCGCCCACGAAGATGGCGATCACGAAGAGCAGGGTCACGCCGGCGCGGCGGAGGACCATGCCGAAGGCGCGCAACCGTACGGCGCCGAAGCGGCGCGGGGGAGACCCCGAGGCCATGGCGCGACTATAGCAGTGAAGCCGGCGCGGCTACTGGTCGGATCCCTTGCGCTCGCGGCGGGCGGCGGCGGCGGGCGGCGGCGGAGGCGCCTCGTGGCGCGGCTGCGCCTGCGCCTGCGGCTCGTGACGCGGCGGCGGAGGATCGGCCCGGCGCGGCGCGGCCTCATGCTCGCGGGCGGCGCTCCCGGCCGGGCGCGCTTCGACGCCCCCGCGGCGGCCTTCGCCGGAATCGCCGCCCCGGCGGCCCTGGGCTTCGCCGCCGCGATGCTCACCGGAGGCCTCGCCACGGCGCCTTGCCCACCCACCATCGTCCGCCTGGCCGCCACCGTCGCGCGGCTGCGCTCCGTCGCGGCCCTCGCTGCGCTGGCGCCCCAGTCCCCCGAACATCGGACGCAGCACCTCGCGGTCCGCGGAGGGGGCGTCGCCGCGCTCGCGGACCGCGGCTTCACGCTCGCGTACGGGCCGATCGGGCGTGCGTGCCTCCACGTCGGCGCTGCGCCCGCGACGCGAGACGGCGCCCGCTTCGGCGCCGTCCTCCGCCCGCCGCTGCCCGCTGCGGACGTCGGTCGGATGCGGCGTGCGGGGCGCCGGGACCGGGGTCAAGGGGGTCGACGTCGCGGCATCGCGGCCGGACACGCCGCCGTAGCGCTGAATGGCGCCGCTGGGCGCGCCCACGACCGATCCCGATTCCGTGGGCAGGGCCGGGTCCTCGCGACCGTCGACCGGGCGGCCGCGGCGGCGTACGACCGGGATCGTCGTCATGGGGTCGCCGCGCATCTCCGGCACCGTGTCCGACATCTGGGGACGCGAGGACGAGTTGCGCGGCAGCGCACGCGCGACGGCCGCGGGCGGCGCCTCCGTCACCACCAGGTCACGGGTCAGGCGCGCCTGCGCCGATTCCAGGACCCTCACCTGCTGGACGGAGTTGCCGTCGAGGCGCACGCGCCGGCGCGCCAGATCGCGCGCACCGACGTCGCCACGCCGCAGGTAGATCCAGGGCGCT
>VAYK01000214.1:0-2329 GCA_005884985.1 Actinomycetota bacterium
GAATCTTGCGATCCAGGGCATCCATTCGTTTGATTATTGCGCGATATCGGCCTTGAATTGGGATTGACGCCGGCAGCGGCACCCCGTACCTTTGGTATATGCCCGAGCAGCCGAAGGTCGCCCGCATCCTCTTCGACGAGTCCCACTCCGAGGCGTGGACGATCCGTCGCGAGCTGGCCAGGCAGATGCAGCCGTCCCACCCCGAGGACTCCTCCTACGCCGCCGCCGCCGAAGCGCTCGCCAGCCGCGACTTCGAGGTCCGGGAGAACACCGAGCGCCCGCTCACCCGCGAGACGCTCGCCGCCGCCGACGTCCTCGTCATCGCCCATCCGTCGGACCCCAAGTGGGAGGCGACCACCAACTCGCGCACTCCCCGCCTCTCCGAGCGCGAGCTGGACGCGATCGAGGAGTTCGTGCGCGGTGGCGGCGGCCTGATCGCCCTGGGTGAGACCGAGCAGGAGAAGTACGGAAACAACCTCAACGACCTCCTGTCCCGGTTCGGGATCGAGGTCTCCAACTGCACCGTCCAGGACTACGAGCACTACCTGTCGGCCCCGTCCTGGGTCCTGGCCGAGCTCGAGAACGGCCCCAACGGCGAACTCGAGAAGGTCGACCTCCTCGCTCGAGTCCACCAGGCCTGCTTCTACCGCACCGGGACGCTGGCGCTCCACAACGGCGGCCGCGTGATCGCGCGCAGCTCGCCCAGCGCGTCGCCGCCGGAGGCGCCGCTCGCCGCGATCACCGAGCACGGCGACGGCCGCGTCGTGGTGCTCGCCGACTCCGACCTGTTCGGCGACGACTGCATCGGGGAGCTCGACAACGAGTCCCTGTGGCTGAACCTCGTCTACTGGGCGGCGCAGCCGGCCTTCGCCGGGGTGCAGACCGTGATCGACTCGCCGGCCCGCTCTGACGCCAGCTGGGGGGAGCTGAAGGCGGCCGTGGAGGAGCTGCGGCTGACGCAGGAGCCCGATGGCTCGGTCGACCCGTCGGCGCACGACGCCGGCCGCCTCGCCGAGCTGGTCGAGGCGATCTCGAACGCCGCCCGGAGCCTGGCGCGCCACTTCCCCCATCAGAAGGACTACATCGACGCCCTGCGCCACGACCTGCGCGACTGGGTCGAGTCCGACTTCGCCAAGCCGGACTTCGCTCGCTCCATGGAGGCATTCCGACCCGAGCGCGACCGGCACCACGGGATCGAGCACCTGGTCGTGTTCCCGATGTACAAGCAGAACGCCTCGCGTGACACCTGCTTCGAGGCGTTGATCGTGCGCGTCCCCTGGCCGGCCTTCGTGGCCGAGCTGGAGCGCTCCGGCTACGACAACTCGAAGTTCGTCCCGGTCAACTTCGTCGACTACACGGCGGGGTACGACTCCGAGTGCGCGGTGCTGTTCCCCGAGACGTTCTCGACCGCCGAGCGCCCGCCGAGCTACTTCGGCGGCATCTTCTGCGACCGCGAGGCGGAACGCTTCCGCCGCGTCTGTGGCCAGGCGGCCGAGCTCCTGGGCCTGAACCTGCCGCCCGATGCCGCCTGCCTTTTGACCTCGCCGGAGCTGTCCATGGACGCCTACGTCGTCTGGGACCTGATTCACGACCGGACGCACATGCACGGCGACCTGCCGTTCGACCCGTTCATGATCCGCCAGCGCAGCCCCTACTGGATGTACTCGCTCGAGGAGCTGCGTTGCGATTTGACGGCCTTCGCCGAAGCCGTGAGGCTCGAGCGCGACGGCTTCGCCTTCGCCCGATACGTGCAGTACGCAATCCTCTTCGACCGATTGTTTCGCTTCCCGGCCACCGGCAGCCGCGTCCGCAACTACGACGGCCTCGGCGGCCAGCTCCTGTTCGCCTTCCTCCATAAGGAGGGCTACCTGCACTGGACCGACAACCGCTCTACCACTCCGGCATCGACCGCTCGAAGCTCGGGCAGTGGGTCGCCGCCCACGACCTGGTCGCCGCCTACGTGCCGCCGGCCGCCGGCTCGCGGTGGGCGAAGGAGGGGCGCGACCTCCCCGAGGTCACCGAGCCCAAGGAGCTCGTCGACCTGGTCAAGGACGACGAGTTCCCGCTCAGCCTTTTCTACGTCCAGCTTCAACAGAAGCTCAAGCCAGTCCTGGCGCGTCCCGACGACGCGTTGTAGGAATCGGGCAGAATCACCGCGATGAGTGAGCTCGACGGCCGGGTAGTGGCGATCGCCGGGGCCTCCGGCGGGCTCGGTCCCTCGGTGGCCAAGCGCCTTGCAGCCGGCGGGGCCAGGATCGCCGGAGTCGACCGCTCCGAGGAGCACCTCGAGGCCTTGCGGGCCGAGCTCGGTCTTCCCGATGATCGCTTC
>VAYK01000214.1:2634-6494 GCA_005884985.1 Actinomycetota bacterium
TCCTGACGCCGCGGATGCGTCAGGAGAGCCCGGACAAGGATTACCCAACCTTCACCTCCGCGGAGCAAATCGCCGAGGCGATCGCCTTCGTCTGCAGCGATGCGGCCGCGAAGATGAACGGGAAGCGGTTATCACTCCATCCGTGACGGCGCATCCGCGCGGTTTCGCGAGCGACAACAACTCAGGCGCCCACCCGGAGATCCTTGCGGCGATCGCCGCGGCCAACGAAGGGCACGTGGTCGCCTACGGCGATGACGATTACACGGCCGCCGCCCGGGGGTGCTTCCGGCAGCACTTCGGGGAGACGGCGGAGCCGTACATGGTCTTCAACGGCACCGGCGCCAACGTCCTCGCGCTCGAGGCGCTGGCGCGCCCCTACGAAGCCGTCATCTGCCCCGCCACCGCACACTTGAACGTCGACGAGTGCGGAGCCCCGGAGCGGATCGCCGGCGTCAAGCTGCTGGCGGTTGAGACTGCCGACGGCAAGCTCACCTCCGACCTGGCAGCGGAGAGGATCACCCGGGTCGGCGATCAGCACGCCTCCCAGCCGCGCGTCGTCTCGATTTCGCAGGCCACCGAGCTCGGCACCGTCTATACGCCGGACGAGATCAGCGCCCTGGCCGAGCTCGCCCACGAGCACGAAATGGTCCTGCACGTCGACGGCGCCCGGCTGGCCAACGCCGCGGCGGCGCTCGACGTGCCGCTGCGGGCGCTGACGACCGACGCTGGCGTCGACGTCTTCTCCTTCGGCGGCACCAAGAACGGGCTCCTGGTCGGTGACGCGGTCGTCTTCCTTCGTCCTGGCCTGGCCCAGGACTTCCCCTTCATCCGCAAGCAGTCGATGCAGCTCGCCTCCAAGATGAGATTTCTAGCGACGCAATTCGAGGCCCTCCTGGGCGGCGACCTCTGGCACCGCAACGCCTCGCACGCCAACGCGATGGCCCACCGGCTCGCCGACGCGATCTCGGGTATCGACCGCGTCCAGCTCGCCTACCCCGTCCAGGCGAACGGCGTCTTCGCAACCTTGCCCGGTGAGGCGATCCAGCGCCTAGGCGACGCGCTCCCGGCGAGCCTTCCCTTCTACGTCTGGGACGAGGTCGCGGGGACGATTCGCCTCATGTGCACCTGGGACACGACGGAGGACGACGTCGACGGCCTCGTCGCGGCCCTGGCGGCGGCGGTATAGCGATGTCCGAGCAGAACGTCGAGGTCATCCGGCGCGGCTACGAGCACTTCGGGGCAACGGGAACGCTGCTCGAGGAGATCGTCGACCCCGAGTTCGTTTGGGACATGTCGCCGTTTCGCAACTGGCCGGAGCGCCAGACCTACGAAGGGATCGCCGGAGCGGCCGAGTTCCTCACGGACTGGCTCGGCGCCTGGGAGGACTGGGAGCTCGAGGTCGAGGAGATGGTCGACGCGGGTGACAGGGTTGTGGTGGTAGCGCGCCAAAGGGGTACCTCGAAGGCGACCGGGCTGCCCGTCGAGATGCACTTCGCCCAGGTCTGGACGGTCCGCGATGGGAGACAGACCCGCATGGAGATGTACGCGGACCCCGACGAAGCGCTGCGAGCCGTCGGCCTTGGAGACGCTGGCGCCCAGCGGGGCGACTGAGGCGCTCTGATCTCCCCCTCCTCGAATCCCAAGAAGGCGAGCTCGCGCCGTCGCTTCGATCGCTGGGCCCGCCGCTACGAGGAGGACCGAACCTCGCGTTGGCTCGCCACTCTGCAGGAGGACGCCCTCGAAGCGCTCGACCTCCGCGGCGACGATCGACTGCTCGACATCGGCTGTGGCACCGGGGCCGCGGTGCGCCGCGCCGCGCCCCTGGTTGAGCGTGCCGTGGGCGTCGACCTTTCGCCGGCGATGATCGCGCGGGCCCGCGAGCTCGCCGCGGACCTTCCGAACGCCGAGTTCCTCGAGGCCGACAGCGAGCGGCTGCCGTTTCCCGACGGCGCCTTCAGCGCCGTCCTTTGCACGACGTCGTTCCACCACTATCCGGAGCCGCAGCGGGCGACCGGCGAGATGGCGCGAGTGCTCGTGCCGGCGGGTCGGGTGGTCATCGGCGACGGTTGCAGCGACCGCCTGGCGACCCGGATCCTCGACCTCGCCCTGCGTCTCTTCCAGCCCAGCCACGTCCACCTCCACCGCTCCGAGGAGCTCGAGCGCCTGCTCGCCGAAGCCGGGTTGTCGCAGCAGCGCTCGCGACTGCTGTGGAGGGGCGGCTACGTGATCATGGCCGCGCGAAAGGGACCAGTGGACAGTGGCGTCTCGGCGCTATCGTGAGGCGCTCGCCCGGATAGCTCAGTTGGTAGAGCACCTCCATGGTAAGGAGGGGGTCGTCGGTTCGAGTCCGACTCCGGGCTCTGGCTATGCGTGCCCGAAGACGTCGACCTCGATCGTCGTCTCCTCCGGCGGGCCCTCGGAGCTGTCCTCGGTCTCCTGAAGGCCGGGGCCCAGCGTCTCGCCCCGTAACCGCTCCCACGACTCCTTCGAGTCGTGGACCGCCACCACGACCCGACGCTCGACGGCTATCTTCTCGAACCCGTGGACTTCTCCCTCACCGACGCGCAGAGCGACTTCGTCGCCGCGATCCGCGACTTCTGCCGGCGCGAGTGCGGGACGCAGGAGCAGCGGGAGAAGCTGACCGAGGGCTACACGGAGGCCCACAGCGACAGCCTCTACCGCAAGATGGCCGAGCTGGGCTGGCTCGGGGTCACGATCCCGGACCACTACGGCGGCGCTGGCGGCGGGATGCTGGACGCCTGCCTGTTCATGGAGGAGACCTCGCGGGGGCTGGCCCCGATCGGCGGCTACGCGACCACCCTGATCGTGGCCGGGGCGACGCAGCGGTTCGGCACCGAGGAGCAGAAGCGCGACCTCCTCGGCGGCATCGCCGGCGGCGAGGTGGAGGCGATCGCGATGACCGAGCCCGAGGCGGGCTCCGACGTCGGCTCGCTCACCACCTCGGCGGAGCGGGTGGACGGCGGCTTCGTGATCCGCGGCCAGAAGGTGTTCTGCTCCAACGCCCGGATCGCGCGCCACATCCTGGTCGTCTGCCGCACCACCCGGGGCGACGACAAGCACCAGGGCCTGTCGATGATCTGGATCCCGACCGACGCCCAGAACCTCCGCATCGACCCGATCCAGACCATGGGCGGCCGCGAGACCGCCCAGCTGTATCTGGACGAGGTCGAGGCGCCGGAAGACGCCGCGCTGGGCGAGGTCGACCAGGGGTGGACGCAGCTGATGGCCGGCCTCAACGTCGAGCGACTCATCCTCGCCGCGACCATGCTGGGGATCGGCCAGCGCGCCTTCGACGACGCCCTCGCCTACGTCAAGGAGCGGCGCCAGTTCGGTCGCCCGATCGGCTCATTCCAGGCGCTCCAGCACCGGCTGGCGGACCTTGCCACCGAGTTAGAGGCGGCGCGGCTTCTGACCTATTGGGTCGCCTCGAAGGTCGACGAGAACCCCGCCCGTATGCTGCTGATGGGCGGTTACGGCTACTCATCCGAGTACGACATGGAGCGCCTCGTCCGCGCCACGCTCGTCTCGACGGTGTACGGTGGCACCTCCGAGATCCAGCGCAACATCATCGCCAAGACGCTGGGGCTCTAAGCGCGCCGCGTTGCCCGGCCCGTTTCGGGGCGCTATCCTTCGCCCACCTCGCGCCTCCTCGCCGCCAAGCGAGGGGCGAGGTCTTTTTTCTGAGAGGGGAACCACGACCAGCCAATGGCTCGCGGAGAAGTCCGAATCGCCGTCACGCTCGCCTGCGAGGAATGCAAGCGACGCAACTACCAGACCAACAAGTCGCGTCGCAATACTCCCGATCGGCTCGAGCTGCGCAAGTACTGTCACTGGTGCGG
>VAYK01000048.1:0-9163 GCA_005884985.1 Actinomycetota bacterium
AGCTTCTCGACCTCGCCCTCCATCAGCCGGGAAACGGGAATCCCGGTCCACTTGGAGACGACCTGGGCGACGTCTTCCTCGGTCACCTCCTCGGTCAGCATCGAGCCGCCGTTGCGGTGGAGCTCGGCCAGCCGCGCCTGCTGCTCGGCGACGATCTTCTCCAGCTCTGGGATCTCCCCGTAGCGAAGCTGCGCGGCGCGTTCGAGATCGGCGTCCCGCTCGGCGCGCTCGGCCTCGCGATTGGCCTCCTCGAGTCGCGACTTGGCCTCCTTGATCGCCTCGATCGCTCCCTTCTCGTTCTGCCACCGTGCCTTCATTTCGCCGGAGCGCTCGCGAAGCTCGGCCAGCTCGGCCTCGATCGCCTCCCGTCGCGCCGCCGACGCCTCGTCCTTCTCCTTCTTCAGCGCCTCGCGCTCGATCTCGAGCTGCTGGATGCGCCGCTCGACTTCGTCGATCTCGGTCGGCATCGAGTCGATCTCGATCTTCAGCCGCGAGGCGGCCTCGTCGATCAGGTCGATCGCCTTGTCGGGGAGGAAGCGGTCGGCGATGTATCGCTCCGAAAGCGTCGCCGCGGCGACGATCGCCGCGTCGGAGATCCGCACTCCGTGGTGGACCTCATACCGTTCCTTGAGCCCGCGCAGAATCGCGATCGTGTCACCGACGTCGGGCTCGTCGATCATCACCGGCTGGAAGCGGCGCTCGAGCGCGGCGTCCTTCTCGATTTGCTTGCGATATTCATCGAGGGTGGTGGCGCCTACGGCGCGCAGCTCGCCGCGGGCCAGCATCGGCTTCAGCAGGTTCGCGGCGTCGACCGCACCCTCCGCGGCGCCGGCGCCGACGATCGTGTGCAACTCGTCCATGAACAGGACGATCTGGCCCTCGGCCGCCTGGATCTCCTTCAGCACCGCCTTCAGACGCTCCTCGAACTCGCCCCGGTACTTGGAGCCGGCGAGCAGCGCGCCGATGTCGAGTGCGATTACCCGGCGGTCGCGAAGGCTCTCGGGGACGTCGCCGGCGACGATCCGCTGCGCCAGTCCTTCGACGATCGCCGTCTTGCCGACGCCGGGATCGCCGATCAGCACCGGGTTGTTCTTGGTCCGCCGCGAGAGCACCTGGATCACCCGCCGGATCTCCTCGTCGCGACCGATCACCGGATCGAGCTTCCCTCGCTCCGCCTCCGCCGTCAGGTCGCGGCCGAACTTCTCCAGCGCCTGCATCGTGTCCTCGGGGTTGGGCGTGGTGACGCGATGCGGGCCGCGGACCTCGGCGATTCCCTTGGCCAGCGCCTCGCGGTCGGGAAGCAGCCCGGCCAGCCCCGACGACTTGTCGGCGAAGGCGAGCAGGATGTGCTCGGTGGAGATGTACTCGTCGCCCAGCCCGGCCATCTCCTTCTCGGCGCGTTGGAGGACCCGGACGAAGGCCTGGGAAGGGCGAAGCTCGGGCTCGGTGTCGCCGCTGAGGTGGGCGAGGCCCTCGACCTCGGCCAGCGCTCGCTGGCGGATCGAGGCCACGTCGGCGCCGACCTTCTGCAGCACCGGCGCGACCAGCCCCTCGTCGGGATCGAGCAGCGCCAGCAGGAGGTGCGCCGGGGCGACCTCCGGGTTTCGGTGCTCGGAGGCGAGCCGCTGAGCCGCGGCGACGGCCTCCTGGGACTTGATCGTGAACCGGTCTGGCTGCATGACTGGAGGTTAGCGGCTTTATAGCGCCTTGTAAAGAAAATCTAAGTCGCTATGACAGAGATTCTCACCGAGGTTCAGCGCCTCGGAGCATCCGTCGCGAGGGATACTACGGCGATCGTGATCTCCGACGACAACGATCGCGGCAGAAGGTTCTTCAACCCGCATACGGGCGAGCGGATCACCTTCTTGGCGATCGCCGAGGAGACCGGTGGGGAGCTGACCCGGATGGAGATCCGGGTCAGGTCTGGTCCGGGCGACTGGGTGGGCCCGGATCATTTCCACCCGTTCCAGGAGGAGCGTTTCGAGATCGTTGCGGGTGCGCCGATCTTCCGAATCAACGACGAGGAACGTCCGGCGGAGCCCGGCGAGGTGATCACAGTCCCAATCGGCGTCTCGCACATCTTCCGGAATGGGGGCCGCGAGGAGCTTCACATGATCAGCGAGTACCGACCCGGACTGAAGTCCGTAGAGACCTTCTTTGCGACCTTCTTCGGGCTCGCCGCCGACGGCAAACTGACGAGGCGCGGCAGGCCGCCCCTGCTGCAATCGGTGCTCACCCTCTGGGAGCTGCGCGACTATCTCGTCGTCACCCGGCCGCCGCCCGCGGCGCAGCGCCTGCTCTTCCCGCCGCTCTCCGCCATCGCCCGCCTCCGCGGCTACCGGGCGAGCTATCCCGAATACCGGGGCGCTCCGAGCGGCCAGACCTGAATCTCTACGAGCCTTCGCGCTGCGGCTTTCGACGTGGCCGCTGGACCGGTATCTGGACCGGCTTCGCCCGACCCTCGGTCGACCCGGTCGCCCCCGCATCCGGGGCTTCGGCCCGGATTACCGGTCGCCCTTCGGGCTCCCTCGTGGAGGAGGCGGACGGCACTATTTCCTCAGCGTCGTAGGCGCCGTAGGGAACGATCTCGGCTCGGAAGGAGCGCTTCACCCGCTCGATCTCCGCCAGCATCTGACGCTCCAACTGGATTGCTCGGTCGCGCATCCTGCCGAGCTCGACCCGGGCCCGGGCGAGCTGCCTCTCGAGCTCGAGCACGGTCTCCACCCCGGCCAGGTTGAGCCCCTCCTGCGCCGTCATCCGCTGGATACGGCGCAGCCGCTCGACGTCCTCGAACGAGTACAGCCGGGTGTTCTTCGGCGACCGCTTCGGGGAGATCAGGCCGCGCGCCTCGTACAGGCGGAGCGTCTGCGGGTGCATCGCGGCGAGTTCCGCGGCGACCGAGATCATGAACACGCCACGCTGCTCGTCGAAGGCGGCCTGAGCCTCGGCCTTCGCGCCCTTGCGCTGCTTGCGGTCGTCGCTCACGACTCGCCCACCTTGCCCGACCGTGCGGACGCCTCGCGCAGCAGGCGCTCGCGAGGATCGTGGTCGTTCATGGTCTTTGCGAAGTCGCCGAGCGCTGTCTTCTGCTCTCGGGTGAGGTCGCGCGGGACCTCGATCTCGAGCCGGTAGAGGATGTCGCCGCGCCCCCGCCCCCCCGGCTTCGGGGGGCCCTCGGCCCGCAGCCGCTGAACGGTTCCGTGCTGGGTGCCGGCCGGGACGCGGATCCGCTTCGTCCCGTTGAGCGTCGGGACCTCCACCGTCGCCCCCTGGATCGCCTCGGCGATCGTGATCGGCACCGTGACCTCGAGGTTGCCGTCGGTGCGCTGCTTGAAGACGGGAGACGGCGAGACCCGGGTTGTCACGTAGAGATCGCCCGGCGGGCCGCCCCGCGGCCCGTCCTCCCCCTTGCCCTGCACGCGGATCCTGCTGCCGTCTCGAATCCCGGCGGGAACCTTGACCCGGTAGCGCTTGCGCTGCATCGTCAGGCCGGACCCAGCGCACGTTTCGCAGGGGCTCTCGATCACCTCGCCGCGTCCGCCGCAACGCGGACATGGCTGGCTGATGGAGAAGAAGCCCTGGCTCTCGGTGTCGATGCCGCGCCCGCCGCAGCGCGGGCAGACGGTCGGCGAGCTGCCGGGCTTCGCCCCGCTGCCGCCGCAGGTGGTGCAGGTCGCCTGCTTCGGCACGGTAACCACGACCTCGACCCCCTCCATCGCCTGCTCGAAGGACAACCGCACCTCGGTCTCCAGGTCGCGCCCCTGGACCGGGACCTGGCGGGCGCCGCCGCGGCGCCCGAAGACGGTCGAGAAGATGTCGCCGAGATCCGAGCTGAAGCCCCCGCCGCCGAAGCCGCGCGGGCCGAACCCGGAGAACATGCCGCCGGCGTCATACTGGTTGCGCTTCTCGGGGTCGGAGAGGGTGTCATACGCCTCCTGGACCTCCTTGAAGCGCTCCTCGGACTCCTTGTCGCCCTGGTTGCGGTCCGGGTGGTACTCGCGGGCCAGCTTCCGGTAGGCCTTCTTGATCTCGTCGGCGCTCGCCTTGCGCGAGACGCCGAGGACGGAGTACAGGTCGCGGGGCGGCACGAGTTCTCCTATTCGCTCACGACGACCCGTGCGGCCCTCAGCACCTGGCCGTCGAGGCGATAGCCCTTCTCGAGGGTCTCGATCACCACACCAGAGTCGACGCCGTCGTCGCCCGCGCGCACGGACAGCGCCTCACACGTCGCCGGGTCGAACCTCTCCCCGGTCGGGTCGTAGGTCTCGACGCCGGCCCGCTCCAGAGCACCCCGCAGCTCGCGGTAGACGAGTGCCACGCCACGCGCCAGGGCCTCGTGGGCAGAGACCTCCTCGCTGGGCGCTTCACTCGGCTCGTCCGAGGCTCCCTCCTCTGGATCGATCCCCGCCGCGCGCAGCGCGCGTTCCAGGTTGTCGAGTGCCGGAACCAGCTCGCGAGCGAGCCCCACCTTGCCGCGCCGCTCGGCGTCCCGCGTCTCGCGGGCCGCGCGCTTGCGGTAGTTCTCGAAGTCGGCGCGGGCGCGCTGCGCGATCTCCAAGTACTCGTCGCGCTCACGCTGGGTTTCGGCGAGCAGCTCGTCGAGGTCGAAATCAACGCGCGCCGCCTCCTCATCGCCCGGGGAACCCGAAGGTCGACCGGTCATCGCGCCTTGGCCGGATGCGGGGGCGCGGTCATTGGTGGGAGGGTCACCCCGTGGCTGGGACGTGGGTGCGCCGGCGGGCCGGCGCTCCTCGTCGGGGGTACCCGCGGGTCTACGAGCGGTCGTCATCTACGACCTCGGCGTCGACGACCTCCTCCTCCGACTCGCCGGCGGCTCCGTCGGTGGAGGCGCCATCGGCCCCGGGCTGCGCCGCAGCCTGCTGCTCGGCGGCCGCCTGATAGATCTGCTCGGAGACCTTGTGGAAGGCGGCCTGGAGTGCGTCAGTCTTCGCCTTGATCTCCTCGGGATCGTCTGAGGAGAGCACGCCCTTGACGTCGGCAATCGCCTTCTCGATCTCCTCCCTTGCGGATGACTCGACCTTGTCGCCCATCTCGCCCAGTTGCTTCTCGGCCTGGTAGGCGGCGTTCTCGGCGATGTTGCGGCCCTCGGCGAGCTCTCGCTGGCGCCGGTCCTCCTCGGCGTGGGACTCCGCGTCCTTGATCATCTGCTCGACCTCCTGCTCCGCAAGGCCCGAGCCGCCCTTGATCTCGATCTTCTGCTCCTTGGCCGTGCCCAGGTCCTTGGCCGAGACGTTCAGGATGCCGTCGGCGTCGATGTCGAAGGCGACCTCGATCTGGGGCACGCCGCGTGGAGCCGGCGGGATGCCCGTTAGCTGGAACTTGCCCAGCGACTTGTTGTAGCCGGCCATCTCGCGCTCGCCCTGCAGGACGTGAACCTCGACGGACGGCTGGTTGTCTTCGGCGGTCGAGAAGATCTCCGACTTGCGGGTCGGGATCGTCGTGTTGCGCTCGATCAGCTTCGTGAACACGCCGCCCTTCGTCTCGATTCCAAGCGAGAGCGGAGTGACGTCGAGCAGCAGCACGTCCTTGACGTCGCCGGCAAGCACACCAGCCTGGATCGCGGCGCCAATTGCGACCACCTCGTCGGGGTTGACCCCCTTGTGTGGGTCCTTTCCTGTGAGCTCCTTGACCTTTTCCTGCACCGCGGGCATCCGGGTCATGCCGCCGACCAGGACCACGTGGTCGATGTCCGGGGCGCCGGCGTCCGACAGGGCCTGCTTCAGGGGCGAGACGATCCGCTCGAGCAGCTCCGACGTGAGCTCGTTCAGCTTCGCCCGGGTGAGCTTCATCTCCAGGTGCTTCGGCCCGCTCGCATCGGCGGTGATGAACGGCAGGTTGATCTGGGTCTCCTGCGTGGTGGAGAGCTCGATCTTCGCCTTCTCGGCGGCCTCGTACAACCGCTGCAGCGAGTTCTTGTCGGCCGAGAGGTCGATTCCCTGGTCGCGCTTGAACTCGGCGACCATCCACTGGACGATCGCCTTGTCCCAGTTGTCGCCGCCGAGGTGGTTGTCGCCGGCGGTCGCCTTGACCTCGAACACCCCATCGCCGATCTCCAGCACCGAAACGTCGAAGGTGCCCCCGCCGAGGTCGAACACCAGGATCGTCTGATCGGACTCCTTGTCGAGCCCGTAGGCAAGCGAGGCGGCTGTCGGCTCGTTGATGATCCGCTTCACCTCGAGCCCGGCGATCTTGCCCGCGTCCTTGGTGGCCTGGCGCTGGTCGTCGTTGAAGTAGGCGGGGACGGTGATCACCGCCGAGTCAACGGTCTCACCGAGCTTCGCCTCGGCATCGGCCTTGAGCTTCTGGAGGATGATCGCCGAGATCTCCGGCGGCGAGTACTGCTTGCCGCCCGCCTCGACCCGGACGTCGCCATTCGGCCCGGCGACGATCTTGTAGGGGACGATCGTCTCCTCCTCCTTGACCTCAGCGGCCTTGCGGCCCATGAAGCGCTTGATCGAGAAGACGGTGTTCTCGGGATTCATCACCGCCTGGCGCTTTGCCACCGTGCCGACGAGCCGGTCGCCGGAGGCGGTGAAGGCGACCACCGAGGGTGTCGTGCGACCGCCCTCGGCGTTCTCGAGCACGGTCGCCTCGCCGCCCTCGAGCACCGCTACGCAGGAGTTGGTCGTCCCAAGGTCGATGCCGATAGTCTTTGCCACTAGGCGCTCCTTCTAAATCGCTCGCACATGAAATCTGAGTCTTAGGCTAGCAGATTATGCGAGGTTCAAGGAAGACGACGTGACCCGGTCGTTGGTGCAGTTGACCCCACTAGGATTGGGCGAACCTGGCGCTCGGTCCCGGTTGAATCTGGTTACCGGGTGTTCAGGGGCCCGGGATGTACTGGACGTTGTCGGCGACGAATTTGGCGACGGCCTTCGCCTGGGCGCCCCGCAGGATCCCCTTCGGCATTCTGCCTTTGACCCCCCCGGTGATCGCGCTGTAGACGCGGGTCTCGTTCCCCTTTACTGTGGTGGCGCTCTTGGCCGTAATGCCGAGCAACTGGTCCAGGTTGGGCCCGACGATGCCGTCGGTGCCGGCCGCCGCGAGGGTGTGGCAGGCGCCGCAGTTGATCTGGAACAGCTCCAGCCCCTGCCGATCGCTTACCGGCACGGTCCCCTCCGGAGAGGCGTCGCTCGACCCTTGCTTGGCCAGCGCCCAGAACGGCAACACGACGAGACAGATGATCGCGAAGATGCCGAAGATGACGAAGGGGCGCTTGCTCATTCGCTTCCGCCGACGCTCGACCGAGCGGGCGGCGCCGAGATACTAACGGCCGCACTGCCGGCGCCGGTAGCGGGCAGTTCGGAGCGGGGACTGGATTTGGGATTCCGCCCGGTGTGCGCTATACCTCAATGGAGGTACTAGCCGCGAACCAGAGTGTAAGCCGGGCTACGCCTCGTCCCCGGGGGCGGGAGCTTGGGGAGGGACCGGTCCGCCGCTGGGGGGAGCCGGTCCACGAAATGGAGCTTCGAATGCTGGATCGGTGATGGCAGCGCAACACGAGACCGCAATCCACGAGCGACTACCCCAGCCCACCCGGGCCGAGCGCGAGGTGGCCGACCTGTTGCCGATCGGCGCCCATGATCAGACGGCCCGCGCCGTGCTGGACCGTATCCCGCTCTGGTTTCACACCTTCTCGCTCAACGAGGGGTCGTTGTACACGTCGGGGGTGGCGCGCGACCACCGCTACCGAATTCCCGTCCTGCCCGACGACCTCACCGGCAAGCGCGTGCTCGACGTGGGGACGTTCGACGGCTTCTACGCCTTCCTGGCCGAGGCTCGGGGCGCGCAGCGCGTGGTCGCGGTCGACAACGAGCAGTACCGCGAGTGGGTGCTCGCTCGATGGGGCGTCGAGCTTCAGGGTGGCGAGGGCTTCCATGCGATCGCCGAGCTCTTGGACTCCGAGGTCGAGTACCGGCGTCTTGACGCCTTCGAGCTCGACCAGCTCGGGGAGCGATTCGACGTGATCTTCTGCTTCGGGATCCTGCACCGAGTCGAGAGCCCGCTCATCCTGCTCAAGGTGCTGCGCCGCCGGCTCGCCGCCGGGGGCTCCGTGCTCCTGGAGACCTACGGGGTGGCCAACAGCGAGCTGGAGCACGACTCCGCCATCCACGTCTGGAAGGCTGGCGAGGTCTACGCACGCGACGAGTTCGTCTACTGGGGCTTCAGCGGCGCCAGCCTGGCCCGCCTGGCCGAGCACGCCGGGTTCGCCCGGATGGAGATCATCGACACGCCCATGATCGACGGCCACCCGCGCATCACCGGCATGCTCCTCGCCGAGGAGTGACGCCGGTCACAGTCGCGTAACACCGGCGCCGCTGGCGTTTAGTGCCATGTTCGTATGGCAACGCCGCCGCTCTACGCACACCGCCTGGGCCGGGCCTACGGACCCGATTCCTCCGCCAAGGCCCTGGACCGGTCCCTGGCGGCCGGGGTCGACGGCCTCGAGACCGACGTCTGCCTCACTTCCGACGGAGAGCTGGTCCTGCTTCACGACCCGCTGCTCAAGCTCGGCACCACGATTGACGGCTGGGCGCATCAACGAAGCGCCGCCGAGATTCGGCGTGCCCGGATCCGGAATCGCGACGGTGAGCCGACGGACGAGCGACCGCTGACCCTGGACGAGCTTCTCGCCGCCACCCCGCGCGACCTGCCGATCCAGGTCGAGGTCAAGGCGCACGCCGATCCGGACCTCGCCCGTTGCACCGCCCAGGCCTTCTGCGAGCGCTACCGGCGCGACCCCGAGCGGCGACGGCTCGAGCTGATCAGCTTTCACTCCGCGGCCTGCGCTACCGCGGCCGCCTACGGATACCCGGCTCGGCTCGTGATCCACGCCGAGTATGTGCCCGAGGCTCTCGCCGCGTGGGCCGTGAGCCATGGGGTCGCGGGGGTCTCGGTGGAGCATTTCCTCCTCGTGCCGAAGCTCGTCTCGGTCCTCCGTCTGGCCGGGCTGAGCGTCAACACCGGCACCGTGAACGACGCCGAGCTGCTGGCTCGGGTCACAGAGCTGGCGCTTCCGGACGCGGTCTGCTCCGATCGTCCGGCCGAGCTCCGCGCCGAGGCGCTGAGGCTGGAGGAGGCACCGTCAACCTCAGCACTCCTCGACGCGGAGCCCGCGCCGGCGGCGCTTAGCGCAAGCGCA
>VAYK01000048.1:9260-31901 GCA_005884985.1 Actinomycetota bacterium
GATCATGATGGCCTCCTCCAAAACTGGCCTCCTCCAGTTTGGCCCTGGGCGAGCGCTCCATCCGCCTCCGGCGTACATCTGGGCGAACGCCCACTGTGTCGGTCTATCGGCAGCTCAGCGAGAAACCTTTAGCCCAACACGTAGATATCGACAGCCGGGAGAAATCCTTTAGGCCTCTTTGGCCTCGGTGTCAGGGCGCTGACGCCGCGCAGCGGCCAACCGTCGCCAGTAGGGACACATGAGGCGCAGAGCGCACTGCTCGCAGCGCGGCCGCGGCCGGCAGACAGCCCGCCCGTGGCGGATCAGGTTGATGTGCAGCTCGTAGGCGTCCTCGGGGTCGACCACCCGCAGCATCACGTCGTGTGCCTCCTCGAACGAGGCGCGGTCGCGAAACAGCCCCAGGCGTTCACCGACGCGGTGGACATGCGTGTCGACCGGGATCTCGGGACGGTCGAAGGAGAAGATCAGAACGCAGGCGGCCGTCTTACGGCCGACTCCGGGAAGCGAGGTCAGAAAGTCGATCGCCTCGCCGCGCGGGGCATCGCGCAGCCACGAGAGATCGATCGGGTCGCCGCAGCCGCGCAGCGCCTCCTGGATTCGCGGGGACTTGGTCACCGACAGGCCGCCCGGCCGGATCGCGTCAGCGACCTCCGAGACCGGCGCATCCCGGACCTCCTCCCAGTTGTCGAACCGCTTGCGCAGGCGCTCATAGGCAGCGTCGCGATTCGTGTCGCTGGTGTTCTGAGACAGAATCGTCTTCACCAGCTCGTGCACCGGATCGCCGTGCGGGTGATTGACCGGCCGCCCGTACAGCTCGCGCAGCCGGTCCCGGATCGCGCGCACGCGGCGCTTCGAAGGAGGTTTCCAGGGCACGGTTCGAGAATAGGCTCGCATGCAGTTTGGTTCACGGCCCGTTTACAATCCCAACGCGGTGCGCCGCCTCGTCCACCCCGTTTCCCGTTTCGCCCGCAGCCTCGGCCGGCACCTGCCCCGTGGCTGGGGCGACCTGCTGCGCCAGTTCGCCCTCTTCCTCGTCGCGTATCAGGGCTATCAGCTGGTGCGCGGAATCGCCGAGGGACGCCAGACCGCGGCGCTCAGCAACGGCATCTACGTGATCCACCTCGAGCGCTCGCTGGGCGCCTTCTTCGAGCCCGGCTTCCAGCAGGCGTTCATATCCCATCGGTGGGTGATCGACGCCGCGAACTGGACGTACTTCAACAGCCACTTCGTGATCACGATCTCGTTCCTCGCCTGGCTCTATCTGTTCCGCAACGAGAACTTCAATTTCGTGCGCAACATGTTCATGGTCGCGATGGCTGTGGCACTGATGGGGTACGCGCTGTTCCCCACGGCTCCGCCGCGCATGTTCCCCGGCGCGGGGTTCACCGACACGATCGCCACGTACACGAACATGAACCAGGACTCCTCGTTCGCGAGCGTGCTCGTCAACCCCTACGCGGCGGTGCCGAGCATGCACATCGCCTTCTCGCTCATGGTCACTGTCCCCGCGATGAACCTGGCCCGCAGCGTCTGGGCCCGGGCGCTGTGGTCCGGCTACCCGCTGCTCGTCTTGTTCGTGATCGTCGTGACCGCGAACCACTTCTGGTTTGACGCCGCCGCGGGAGCGGCCGTGGCCTGCCTGGCGGCGGTGACGGCGCATCAGCTCGCGCGCCTGCGCCCGGACGCCTGGTCCTGGCGCGAAGCGCCCGAGCAAGCGATCGTTTGAACCGCAACTTCGTCGCTGGCCCAGACCGGCTAGCGTCAGCCGACATGAGCGAACGCGGTGCACCGCCGTCGCGTGAGCTGCGCGATGTGAGAACGGCCGTGGAGCTCGGCGCCTACGCCCGCGGCCGGCTGATCGAGTCTCGCCTGACGCCGAACGCGATCTCGCTCAGCGGCTTGATCCTCAACTTGGCCGCCGCTGTGCTGGTGACTCAGCGGCTCTTTTTTCTCGCCGGCGCCGCCTTCATCGTCGGCTCGGTGATGGATACGCTCGACGGGCGGTACTCGCGCATGTCGGGCAAGGGGACACTGTTCGGCGCCTTCCTGGACTCGACGCTCGACCGGATCGAGGAGGGGATCGTGCTCACTGCTGTCGCGTGGTACTTCGCTGACAGCGGCGACGCCATCGCCGCCTCGGCCTGCGTGATCACGGTGCTGGGCTCGCTGATGGTCTCCTACACCCGTGCGCGGGCCGAGGCGCTCGGCGTCGAGTGCAAGGTTGGGATCGCCACCAGGCCGGTACGGGTGGTCATCCTTTCGGCAGGACTCGTGTTCGCAAAGGGGGCGGGCGTGCTCGACATTGAGCTGCTCGCGCCCGCCATCTACGCTATGGCGGCGCTCACGGCGCTCACCGTGGCGCAGCGCGTGTGGCACGTGCGGCGCGAGCTCAGCGCCCTGGGGCCTGAGGTGTAACCCTAGAGCGGCTACGGCGGTAGTAGGAGCCCCGATCCCGCCGCGAGGAGGACTTCGCACGCAATGAGCACCGAACACGAAGCACCACACGACGGCGCCACCGCCAACGGCCACCGCGTCGACGATGGCAAGGTCCGGGTCGCGATCGTCGGCGTCGGCAACTGCGCCAACGCCTTCGTCCAGGGCGTCACCTATTACACGGACGCCGACCCGGCCGAGCAGGTCCCCGGGCTCATGCACGTCGACCTCGGGGGCTATCACGTCCGCGACATCGAGTTCGTCGCCGCATTCGACATCGACGCGGAGAAGGTCGGCAAGGACCTCTCGGAGGCAATCTGGTCGGGTCAGAACGACACGATCAAGTTCGCCGACGTGGCGCCGCTCGGAGTGCCCGTGCACCGGGGCATGACCCACGACGGGCTCGGCAAGTACTTGAAGGAGAAGATCACCAAGGCCCGGGGCCAGACCGACGACGTCGTCGGGATCCTCCAGGACACGAAGGCCGACGTTCTGATCTGCTACCTCCCGGTGGGCTCCGAGCAGGCGACCAAGTGGTACGTCGAGCAGGCGCTCGCGGCGGGCGTCGGATTCGTCAACTGCCTGCCCGTGTTCATCGCCCGCGAGGACTACTGGGCCAAGCGCTTCCGCGAGGCGGGCCTGCCGATCATCGGCGACGACATCAAGTCGCAGGTTGGCGCCACGATCGTCCATCGTCAGCTGGCGCGTCTGTTCCACGACCGCGGCGTGCGCCTCGAACGCACCTCGCAGCTCAACGTGGGCGGCAACATGGACTTCTACAACATGCTCGAGCGCGAACGGCTGGCTTCCAAGAAGGAGTCGAAGACGAACGCCGTCACCTCGATCATCGGCCACGAGCTGCCGGCCGACGACGTCTACATCGGCCCTTCCGACTACATCGCCTGGCTGACGGACCGCAAGTGGGCCCACATCAGACTCGAGGGGCGCTCGTTCGGGGACGTGCCGCTCAACCTCGAGATGAAGCTCGAGGTATGGGACTCGCCGAACTCGGCCGGGATCGTGATCGACGCGGCACGGATCGTAAAGTTGGCGCTCAACAACGGGATCGCGGGCGAGCTCGACGGACCGTCCAGCTACCTGATGAAGTCGCCGCACACGCAGCGACCCGACGACCAGGCACGCGAGCTGACCGAGGAGTTCATCCGCGCCCACGCGCGCAAGCCGGCCGGTCAGCGCGCCGCCGAGCTCAAGCCCGAGGCGTAACCGCACCGAGCCGGCTCGCGGTCAACCTCCGGTTCGGCGGCGCGGCTGCGAGGCCGCGCCGCTTCTATGCTGGGGCCGTGGCCTCAGAGCGGCTCTCGATCGTCCAGGTGAGCCCCCATCCGTGGGGAGCGCCACACGAGGTGAACGAGTTCGTGTCCAGGGTCTCGGCCAGCCTCGCCCAGCGAGGACACAGGGTCGTGGTGGCGGCCCCCGCCACCTCACGGGCCGCCGTCCGCGAGTCGCGCCGTGTGATCCGGGCTGCGCGCGAGCGGCCGGCGGCGCTCTTCGATGGCTCCTGGAAGGGGGACACCGCCGGCGGCGATGGTGGACCGCCGGTGTTGGCGGTCGGATCGAGTCTGGCGATGCCCCGCGGCCCGGGCCCGCGCGCAGCCCCGGTGCCGATCGACCTCAGCCGCCCGCTCGAGGAGCTGCTCGGCGGGCTCGAGCTGGACATCGCCCACGTCCACGACCCGTTCGCGCCCAGCGCGGCCTCCGTCGCGCTTCGCCACTCGCGTTCGCTCAACGTCGGCAGCTTCCACGAGCCGACCGAGCGCATCCTCTCCACCCAGGTGGCGCGGCCGCTGGTCGAGATCTTCTTCGGCCGACTCGACGCTCGCACGGCGAGCTGCCGCACCACCTCCGACCTGATGGAGCGCTTCTTTCCGGGCACCTACGAGCTGGTCACGCCGGGGGCGGATCGGCAAGTGGGGGGCTGGTGGCCGCACCGCCCGGATGCCGATACCGTCCCAGAGGCCGGTCCCCAGCGGCCCGTGCGGATCGCGTTCTGCCTTCAGGAGGAGCGCGGCGCGTTGCGGCTTTTCCTGCGAGCGCTGCGCCGCTTGCCGCTCGCAATCGCCTGGGAGGCGGCGGTCTGGGTGGCGGACGGGGACGAGATCCGCATCGCACGCAGGCTGCGCGACCGGGTCCACTCCGTCGGCCCGCGCGAGGCGTCGCCCGAGGAGCTTGTCGGGGGGGCCGATGTCGCCTGCGTCGCCTCCGGCGGGCCCCGGGCGGCTCCCGGGCTGGTTCGCAGCGCGCTGGCATCCGGAGCTGTCCCGGTTGCCTCACGCCTGTCCATCTACGAGGAGCTGACGGGCGACGGCGAGCGGGGCCTGCTGTTCCCGCCCGGGGACGCGATCACCCTGGCGGGCCAGCTCGAGCGGCTGATCGCGGAGCCTCGGCTGCGTCGCGAGCTGGCTCGCGCAGGGCGCGATGCCGTCCCCGACTGGGGGGCGGTCGCCGACCAGGTAGAGGACATCTACCTGCGGCTATGCGCCCGCCGCCACGACCCGCGCGGCAACCCCGCCGTACGCGGGCGGCTCTCGCGGCGGCGCTCGATCCACGTCGATCTCCACATGCACACGGACCACTCGCCGGATTGCGCCACTCCGGTCGAGGTGCTGGTGGCTACGGCGCGCGACCGCGGCCTCGGTGCGATCGCGATTACCGACCACAACGAGATCTCGGGGGCGCTCGCGGCGCGCCAGGTCGCCGAGGAGATGGGAGGGATCAAGGTGATCGTCGCCGAGGAGGTCAAGACCGCCGAGCAGGGCGAGGTGATCGGGCTCTTCCTCGAGCAGAAGATCGCCAGAGGCCTGACGATGGACGAGACGATCGCCGAGATCAGGCGCCAGGGCGGGCTCGTGTACGTTCCCCACCCGTTCGATCGGCTGCACTCGGTGCCCGACTACGAGCACCTCCTGCGGATGGTCGAGGAGATCGACATCCTCGAGGTTTTCAACCCGCGGGTCGCGTTGACGGCCTTCAACGAGGAGGCGGAGCGCTTCGCCGCCAAGTACCGGATCGTCCCCGGCGCCGGTTCTGACAGCCACGTCGCCCAGGGGCTTGGAAGCGTGATGATCCGGGTGCACGACTTCGACGGACCTGAGGAGTTTCTCGAGGCGATGCGCGACGCGGACATCGTCCGCAAGCACAAGAACCTGATCTACGTCCAGGCGCTGAAGCTGCTGCAGACCGGGAGACCGAGCGGGACCCGCCGTGCGGCGGCACCGGTCGAGGCCCGGCCGGTCAAGGGCGGCCGGCCACGGCCGCGCCGGTCTGCGGCGACGCGCCGGGCGTCGCGCCGGCGCGCGCGAGGCAAGCGGTGATGCACCCTGAAGGAGCGACGCCGGGGCCGTCAAAGAAGGCGCTGGCCCCAGGGCCAATCACCGGAGCCAAACGAAGAGCCAACGTGCCGACGACAGACGACGAGATCCAAGAGAAGTACCTCGAGCGAGCGATTCGCGAGCTCAACGAGCTGACCCGCCGCCTTCAGGAATGCTCCCACTGCCCGCGCGGCAACCTGATGCCGGTGCTCGGCTCCGGCCATCCCCAGGCCGACGTCTTCCTGCTCAAGTTCGCCCCCACCGCGGCGGAGGTGGAGGAGGGAGTGGCGTTCTACGGCCGCGCCGGCAACGCGCTGCGCAAGAGCTTCAAGCGCCTCAACATCGATCCCCTGGTCGTCTACGGGACGCTGTGCGTCAAGTGCCCGGTCGCCGACCCGTCGCTGGCGGGCGGGGAGTGCATAGAGCGCATCGTCGAGGAGCTGGCGATCGTGCAGCCCAGACTGATCGTGGTGATGGGAGAGCGCGCCCTGGAAACCCTCAACGACGTCGACGTGCCGCTGTCGAGCACGCTCGAGTCGAGGCCGGGTGAAGTCCAGGGATTCACGCCGACGATCGACGCCCTCTACGTACCTGACATCGACGAGTCGCTCGACTCGGAGGAGTCGAAGCGCGAGTTCTGGGCGGCCTTCCGGGTGCTCGGCGACTGGTACTCGGAGCTGCCGCCGTACTAGGCTGCCAGGGCATGGAGCTCGAGGAGCGGTCGATCGAGGAGCTGCCGGAGCGCTGCGCGAACTGTGGCGCGACGCTCACCACAGCCGAGAAGCAGCGGATCGTCGACGAGGGGTCGAGCGTGGCGTTGTGCACGACTTGCGCTGCCGAGGCGCTCGCGATCCCGGACGAGGATTCCGAGGAGGGCGAGCCCGCGTATTAGGGCGCCTCGGGCGCAGCCGCTTCGGCAAGCGCCGCCATCGCCTCCAGCGTGGCGCTCGCCAGGCCCCGCACGACGACGACGTCGAGCGCCGCATACCTGGACAGCTCTGCCTGCACTCGCTCGCGGTCGGGTTCGGCGACGCCGACGGTTCCGTTCGGCTCGCCAAGGCGGGCGAAGTGGTTGCGGTAGCCGTCGTGGAGGTCGCGATAGAAGGACTCCTCGTTGGCGAGTCGCTCCTCGGCATCGGGGCCAACGGCGGTGCGCACGTAGCCGAGCACCGGCGGCGGCTCGCGACCGACCTCGCGGGCGCCGGCGTGGACGTGCTGGCGCGCGCCCGCCGCGAAGTCGGGGGTCATCCAGTTGAAGAAGGCTCCGTCGAAGCCGCTGCCGGCGAGCGCGCACATCTTGGGGCCCATCGCCGCGAGCACCAGCCTGACGCCGGGGATCGCCTCGCGTAGCGTCGGAAGGGCGTTGCGCATCGTGGTCAGCGCCCTCTCGGAGAAACCGGCGCCGACTCCAATCCACAGACGCTCGCGATCGAGGCCCAGCTCCTCCACCTTGTGGTTGATGTCGGTCGGTTGGTGGCGATCGAGCGCCATCACCGCGACGCCCAGCTGAAGGCGCTCGGAGCCCTCGGCGAAGGCCGCCAGGGTGTCGAGCCCGACGGCCGCCGGATGGTCGTTGGACCACAGCGAGGAGTACCCGAGCCCTTCGCAGCGCTCGGCGAGGCGTATGGCGATCTCCACGTCGAGCCCGGCTGCGACCCCGAAGCCGCGGTCCTGACTCACTTCTCCAACAGGGCCACGCACTCGATGTGCGGGGTCTGGGGGAACATGTCCACCGGCCTCACCCGCTGGAGCCTATAGCCGGCCTCCGTGAGCTGGGAGGCGTTCGGGGCCAGCGTCGTCGGGTTGCAGGAGACGTAGACGATCCGCGGCGCCCCGCATTCGATCACCCGCCGAACCACCTGCTTCGAGAGCCCGGCCCGCGGGGGATCCACGACGACCACGTCGGGGCGGCCGGTCCGCTCGAGCAGCGGACGAACTCCAAGGCGCACGTCGGCAGCGATGAAGCGGGCGTTGGCGATCCCGTTGCGCCGGGCGTTTTCCTCGGCGTCGGCGACCGCCTCGGAGACGGTCTCGATCCCCCAAACCTCGCCTGCCCGGCGCGCGAGAGCGAGGCCGATCGTCCCGATCCCGCAGTAGAGGTCGAAGACGCGCTCGCGTCCGGAGAGCTCCGCGTAGCCGGCGGCGATCTCGTACAGCCGTTCCGCCGTCTCGGTGTTGGTCTGGAAGAAGGCCGTGGGCGAGACTCGAAACTCGAGCTGCGCGAGCTCTTCGGCGAGGAACTCCTCGCCGAGCACGCCCGTCGGCCCGTCGGTTCCGCCGCCGGGCCCCTCGACCACGGTGTGGAGATCGACCGGGGGCTTGGCGAAGCTCGCCGGCGCGGTGACGAGCCGCGTCTGCACCTGTGCCGTGCGGCGGCCCTCGCGGACCACGAGATTGCGCAGCACCCCGGCCTGCTGGCGGCGGTCGTAGGCGGGAATCCCCTCGCGCTGCGCCCACTCGCGGACCTTGTTGCGTACCGCGTTGTTGAGCTCCGAGGCCAACAGGCAGTCCTCGACGTCGATCACCTCGGTCCAGCTGCCGCGGCGGTGGAAGCCCAGCGCCAGGTGGCCGTCGTGCTCGCCGAACGAGTACTCGAGTTTGTTGCGGTAGCGCCACTCTTGGGCGGCGGGCTCCGCCGGCTCGAGCTCGAAGCCGTCGAGCTTGCCTAGGCGTCGCAGGGCCTCCTCGATCTGCTTGGTCTTCTCGTCGAGCTGGCGCCGGTACGGCAGCCCCTGCCAGGGCGCGCCTGGGCAGGGCTCGCCGCCATGCAGGCATCGGTCGGGGACGCGATCCGGGCTGGGATCGATTAGCTCGACAGCCTGCGCCTCGGCGAAGTCACGCTTCGCCTTCGTCAGCCGCGCCCGGACCCGATCACCCGGCAGGGCCCCCGAAACGAAGACGACATAGCCGTTTGCGCGGGCCACGCCCCGGCCGCCCTGGGCGATCGAGTCGACCTGGAGCACCAGCTCATCGCCGTGCCTCGGTCGCGGGACTCTGTGTGTCGTGGGCGTCGCCATCGTCCCTATCGTTGCAGCCCCTTGAGCTTCGACCTCGACCACTACCGGCGGCGGGCGGAGCGGTTCTGCGAGGAGCTGAGCCGCGAGTACTACCTGCACCTGGCGGGTCACAAGCCCGAGCTCGAGATCGAGCCGATCTACGATGGGTACGCGGATCTGTTCGCGAGAGCGGACGTGGAGCGGTTGAGGGAGCTGGCCGGCGGCGCCGCCGGCGGCGACGAGAAGCGCCGCCTTCGTTATCTGCTCCAGTTCGCATTCGATGGCTTGCTCGGCCTGGATACCCGTTCGGAGTCGGCGGAGCTGGCGGGGCTCGAGGCCTCGCTGGAGGTCGACCCGGGGGATGGGGCGGTCCCGTACCGGGCGGTGCCCATCGAGCAGGCCAACGAACCGGACTCGGATCGCCGGGCGGCGCTCGAGGAGGCGCGCAATGCCGTGCTGGTGGAGCGGCTGAATCCGCTTCATCGGGCGATGCTCGAGCGTTCCCACGAGCTCTGTCGGGCGTTCGGCTGGCCCAGCTACACCGCCGCGTACGCCGAGCTTCGCGGGATCGACCTCGAGACGCTCGCGCTCCAGACCGGGTCCTTCCTCGAGGCCACCGAGGATGCCTACGCGGCGATCGTCGATCCCCAGCTGCGGCGCACGGGAATGTCGCCGCTGGGGGGGCTTCGCCGCTCCGACCTGCCCCGCTTCTTTCGCGCCGTTGACCTCGACCCGGTGTTCCCGGCCGACCTACTGGTCGCCTCGTTTGCCAACACATTGGCCGGGCTCGGCATCGACCTGGGGCGCCAGACGAACGTCCACCTCGACGCCGACTCGCGCCGGACCAAGTCATCGCGCGCCTTCTGCTCGACTCCCCGCGTCCCCGACGAGGTCTATCTGGTGATCGCGCCGAGTGGCGGTCGCGACGACTACGGCGCGCTCTTCCACGAGGGCGGCCACGTCGAGCACTACGCGAACACCGATCCCGGCCTCGCGTTCGAGTTCCGGCATCTGGGGGACAACTCGGTGACCGAGTCGTTCGCCTTCCTCGTCGAGCATCTGATCGAAGACCGCGACTGGCTTCGCCATAAGCTCGGGGTGGAGGACCCCGAGCCCGCGGCCGCTCACACGCGCGCCTTCAAGCTGGTGCTCGTGCGCCGCTACGCGGCGAAGCTCGCCTACGAGCTCGAGCTGCACGGCGATACGGCCGTACTTGCCGAGATGCCGGGCCGCTATGCGGAGCTGCTCACCCGGGCGCTACGCGTTCCGTGGCCTCGGGCCAGCTGGCTGGCGGACGTCGATGGCGGCTTCTACGCCGCCTGCTATCTGCGTGCATGGACGCTTGAGACCCGATGGCGGGCTGCGCTGCGAGAGCGGTTTGGAGCGAGCTGGTTCGCCTCGTCCGAGGCGGGTGAGTGGCTGCGCTCGCTATGGAGCCACGGCCAGCGCCTCGACGCCGCCGAGTTGCTCGCGGAGACGCTCGGCGGAGAGCTCGACTTCACCGTGATGGCGACCGAGCTCACCACACCGGCCGACTGAGGCCAGGCGCTACTTGAGCTGGCGCTCGATCGCCTCGAGCACGCCCTTTCGCGCCTTGCCGCGCTTCTCGCGCGTGCGTAGCTCCCGCAGCTCGGCCGCGCTGAGGCCGCCCAGCCGAGACTTGATCTGAGGGGCAGTGAGCTGGTCGTAAGCCGTGATCGGTCCTCCGGCCGTGACCCCCGCTCGCCGGCGCAGGCGATCGGCCTGGGCCAGCGGCGCCTCTGCGGCGTCGCGGGCGGCGCGCGCCGCTCGACCGGCGGCCCGGGTCGCGCGCCGTCGCGTCGGACGGGTTCGCGACTCGATCTCGCGCCGCGCCTGCTCGAGCAGGCGCTCCAGCTCCTTGACCAGGTCGTCGGTGTAGGAACGACCACGGGTGATTATGCTGCTGACCAGCTCGTTGGCATCGCCGCGAGTCATCCGACCACGCTTGACAGCGTCGTCCACGACGTCCTGCAGGCGGTCGCGCGACAGGGTGACGCTCCGCTCGAGCGCGTCCCGGAACGCTTCCACGCTCTTGTCGCTGCGCGCGCTCCCGGCAGAGCTTCGAGTGGAGTCCTTCGCCTGGCTCGCACCCTTGCGCTTGGGGCCTGACCTGGACCCGCTGGACCTGCTCGACTTGGAGCCGCCCGATCTCGTCGCCATCGAATCTCTACCTCCTAGCGATTGAGCCCGCGATTGACTGGGCGGGCTGACTATCTCATGCCCGCGCAACGCGTGAGTTAAGCATCGAGCGGCTTGGTGATTCGAAACCGCGCCTCGACCGGGGCGTGGTCCGAAAGGCGCAGGCGGAGGCCGTCGCACGGCAGCTCCCGTGCCTCGGGCGGCCAGGTAGTCGGCGGATCGACGATCTCAAGCCGTCGGGCGAGGAGGTGGTCGATGGAGTCGGAGTCTGTCGGTGCGCGGAGGCCGAAGCGCTCCGCGAGCTCCTCGAACAGCCTGGTCTGGCTCGGTCGCAGGTTGAGATCGCCGCCGAAAATCAACGTCGAGTCGCCGGCCCAGGCGATCGCCGTCTCGACCGCATGGCGCACATCTGCCTCGGCGAGTGGCGGGGTGGTGCTGGCGTGCAGGTTCGCCACGCAGAGCCCGGAGTGGAGCCTCGCGAAGGCCATCATGCGTCGTTCGGGACGGCGGCGAAGGATGAGGTCTCGATGGTCGACGACGCCCCCGGCATTCGGCCCTCTGACCAGAGTGAGGTTCGAGCCGCCCTCCCATGAGCCGAGCAGGTCGGGATTCCAGCGGGCCACCACGCTGCGTGCGGAGCCAAGCCAGTTGCGGGAGGTGAGCGAGCGCTGGGCCTCGGCGTCGCACGCAGCGGCCAAGGACGCGGACCAGCGGGGCGGGCATTCCTGCAGCAGGGCAACGTCCCAACGTGCAGCTGAGAGGATCGCGGCGAACTCCCGGTCGAGGTCCCGGTTGACTTGGACGTGGGTGGCGCCGCGCTCGGTTGTCCGCCCCAGGCGGGAGCGCCACGTGTGAAGCGCCGGGTCGGGTGGGAAGTCGCGGCCGTGGAACAGGTTCCAGGGCTTCTCATGGTCCGCCACTTCCTCACCGGCGAGGAGCTCGCGCAGGATGAGCTGAGCGCGCTGCTCGACCGCGCGCTCGAGCTGAAGGCGGGGCGGAATAGCGGCGAGGGGGCCAATGCGCTGGCTGGCAGGAGCATCGCGCTGGTGTTCGAGAAGCCCTCGACGCGCACGCGCGTCTCGTTCGAGGTCGGGGTGGCCGAGCTCGGGGGCACGCCCCTGATCCTGCGCGGCGACGAACTCCAGCTGTCGCGCGGTGAGTCGGTGGGTGACACGGCGCGCGTCCTCTCGCGCTACGTGCATGCGATCGTCGTGCGGGCGGGCTCGCACGATGTGGTCGCCGAGCTGGCCGATCGGGCGACTGTCCCGGTGATCAACGGGCTCACGCCCGAGCACCATCCCTGCCAATCGCTCGCCGATCTGCTGACGCTCCAGGACGGCGTGCGGGTCGCCTATGTCGGCGACGGCAATAATGTCGCGCGGTCGCTGGCCTTGGTCGGCGGAGTCGCCGGCGTGGAGCTGAGAGTCGCCTCCCCCGACGGCTACCGGATCGAGCCGGGGCTGGCGGCGCTCGACACGGACGACCCGCGCGAGGCTGCGGACGGCGCCGCCGCGATCTACACCGACGTCTGGGTGAGCATGGGCGACGAGGCCGAGGTGAAGCGCCGCCGCGCCGATCTCGCTCGGTTCCAGGTGAACGCCGAGCTGCTTGCGGCGGCCTCGGAGCAGGCGATCGTCCTTCACTGCCTCCCCGCCCACCCGGGCGAGGAGATCACCGAGGACGTCCTCTACGGCGAGCGCTCCGCGGTCTGGGACCAGGCCGAGAACCGCCTCCACGCCCAAAAGGCGCTGCTCGAGCTCCTGGTGCGCTGAACGCCCGCCCGCCCGGCTTCGACACCGCTCGCCCGCCTCGGTTCGACACCAGGGAGGGTTGCGGAGGTCAAATTCTCGACCGCGCCCGTGACCGCGCTGGAGCACTCGCTCGGCGTGCAAGACCGCCGGCCGCGCTCGGCCCAGGCGAGTTGCCCGCTCCCAGGGCTTTCGCGGGGTCCCGTCCCCTACGAACATACGTTCGGATCCTATGGGGCCCATCGGACGGATCTGGGGTCCGATCGAGCGAGCCGGACCCTAGACTGGCGGTTACGAGGCCCCGTCGTCTAGTGGTGAAGACCGGCGCCTTTCACGCGTCAAACGCGGGTTCGATTCCCGCCGGGGCCATGGGTTCGATTCGCCTCGCCCCGTGCTTAGCTCCCGTAAAGCGCACCGCAAGAACCTGCTCCCGGAGGCCACATGCAACCCGAGATCCACCTAGGCCCGATCACCCTCCAGACCTTCGGGATCATGTTCGCGCTCGCCTTCATCGCGGCGGGCGCGCTGGTCGCCCGGCGCCTCCAGGAGTGGGGCAAGCCCACCGACTGGGCCTACGAGGTGATTCTCTGCGCGCTGCTCGGCGGTATCGTCGGGTCGCGGCTCGACTTCATCGCCGAGAACTTCGACTCGGTCAAGCACGACCTACTCGGCAACATCTTCTCCGGCTCCGGCCTCGTCTGGTACGGCGGCGCGATTGGGGGCGCAATCGGCGTCGGGCTCTGGGCGTGGCGGCGGGGGATGCTGAACGCCGCCCTCCTAGACCTCTGCGCAGCTCCGCTGGCGCTCGGCTACGCGATCGGGAGGATCGGCTGTCAGGTCTCGGGCGACGGCGACTACGGCAAGGCGTGGAACGGTCCCTGGGCGATGGCCTACCCGCACGGGACCAAGCCGATCAGCGAAACGGTCCACCCGACGCCGATTTACGAGACCCTCTCGATGGGCCTCGTCGCCTATCTGCTCTGGCGGCTGCGCGACCGCTTCCAGATCGGAGTCCTGTTCGCCATCTACCTCGTGCTGGCGGGGACCGAGCGCTTCGGAGTCGAGTTCATTCGTCGCAACGATCACGTCCTGCTCGGGCTCACCCAGGCGCAGCTGATCAGCCTGGCGATGGTCGCCGCGGGGACGGCGTGGCTGGCGGCGAAGCGCCGCCGCGGCCCGCTGACCAAGCCCACGGCCGAGGAGCCTCAGCCAGATGCGATCCGGGCCACGACGTAGAGCCCGACCCCTAGTGGTTATGCTCGCCGCTCGCTGAGTTCGGCGGCTCCGACTTCCCGCTGGAATGAGAACAAGTCTCATTCTCTTGCTATCCTCGCTCGTCGTCCGCTGAGCGCGACCCCGAGGTTCCCACATTGCTCGACCCGTTCCAGCTCCCGTTCGTCCAGCGCGGCCTGCTCGAGTTGCTGATCCTGTCGATCCCGGCGGGCCTCCTCGGCACCTGGATAGTCCTGCGGGGCCTCGCCTTCTTCTCCCATGCCGTCGGAACCGCCGCGTTCCCGGGGCTCGTGCTCGCCGACGGGCTCGGCTTCGCGGCGCCGCTGGGGGCGTTCGGCGCGGCGGTCGCCTTCAGCGCCGGGACCGCCGTGGTCGCGCGGCGGCGCCCGGGCGACCAGGACAGCCTCACCGCGATGGTTCTGGTCGGCTGCTTGGCCATCGGGGTGATCCTGGCGAGCGACGTCTTCCGCTCCGGCTCCAACGTGGAGACCCTGCTGTTCGGCAGCCTGCTGCTGATCGATGGGCGGGACATCGCGCTTGCCGCCGCGGCCGCGGCGGCGAGCCTCGGCGCCGCCGTCCTCTTCGGTCGACGCTGGCTGGCCGCGGGCTTCGATCCCACGGCCGCGAAGTCGGTCGGTGCAGGCGCCCCCTACCTGCAGATCGCGCTGCTCGGCCTGATCGCGCTCGCGACCACCGCCGCCCTGTCGGTGATCGGCGCCCTGCTCGTCGCCGCCCTGTTCGTCGTCCCCTCTGCGACCGCGCGGCTTTGGACGAGCAGGATGCTGAGCTGGCAGATCTCCAGCGTCGTCTTGGTCGCGGTGGAGGGAACCGCGGGCCTCTGGCTCTCCGTGAAGACGAACGCTCCTCCTGGGGCGACGATCGCCACCCTCTCGGGGGCCGTCTTCGCGCTCGCGGCGGCGGCGCGCGCCATGCCGAGGCCGGGAAGGCGGACTTGTCTGTCTGCCGCCGTCGCGGCCGTCGCGTTCCTCGTCGCCGGCTGCTCCAGCGTCGCCTCCAACGATTCGGGGAAGCTCCAAGTCGTCGCCACGACGACCCAGATCGGCGACTTCGTTCGCGAGGTCGGCGGCAACGCGGTCGCGGTCGACCAGATCCTTCAGCCGAACACCGACCCCCACGAGTACGAGCCGCGGCCGAGCGATATCGAAGGAGCGGCTGGCGCCAAGCTCGTGTTCGCCAACGGCGACGACCTCGACGCATGGATCGACCAGGTCGTCTCGGAGAGCGGTAGCGAGGCCAGGATCGTCGATCTCGGTGCGGCCGTCCCCGTCAAGCTCCCGGGCGAGAGCAGTGGCGCGGAGGCGTCGCGATACGACGCTCACTGGTGGCACGATCCGCGCAACGCCGAGGCCGCCGTCGAGGAGATCCGCCGGGCCCTGATCGAGGCGGAGCCCTCGAACGCCGCCGAGTTCCGCCGCAACGCGGACGCCTATCTGGGCAAGCTCAGGGCGCTCGATCGCGGGATCGCCAAGTGCATGGACTCGGTGCCGGCCACACAGCGCAAGCTGGTCACCGACCACGACGCCTTCGGCTACTTTGCAAAGCGCTACGGGATCACGGTGGTGGGGGCGGTGATCCCCTCGCAGACGACCCAGGCGCAGCCGTCCGCCAAGGACGTCAGCGATCTCGTCAACCTGATCGAGCGCGAGGGCGTGACGGCCGTGTTCCCCGAGAGCTCGGTCAGCCCCAAGCTCGCTGAGACGATCGCTCACGAGACCGGCGCCTCATCCGATCACACGCTTTATGGAGACACGCTCGGCTCGAAGGACTCGAGCGGCGCGACCTACCTCCAGATGGAGGCGGCGAACGCGGACGCCATGGTGCAGGGATTCAGCGGGGGCAAGCGCAGCTGCTCGATACATGGGATCGGATGAACCGGGCCGCCGCCAGCCACGAGGTGGACGGAGGGCCGCTGATACGCGCAACGTCGGATCGTGACGTGCTCGCCGAGGCGGCCGGGCTGACCGTCGGCTACGGCGGGGTGGCGGCGATCGAGAACGTCAGCTTCCGGGTCCGTCGGGGCGAGCGGATTGCCCTGCTCGGGCCGAACGGAGGCGGCAAGACCACGCTGCTTCGGTCGATCACCGGTGAGGCCGACCGGATCTCGGGATCGCTGCGGGTGAGCGCTTCGTGGGCGACCGTGCCGCAGACGGAGCGCTCCCGCCTCGACTACCCAGTCTCCGCGCTCGACGTCGCCGTGATGGGCTCGCTGGCCAGCCTGCCGTGGTGGCGCCAGCCGGGCCGCCGCGAGCGAGCCGCGGCGCTCCAGGCCTTGGAGCGAGTGGGGATGGTGAAGCTTGCCGGCGCGACCTTCGGTGAGCTGTCGGCGGGTCAGCGTCAACGCGTGTTGATCGCCCGGGGCCTGGTCCAGGATGCTGGCCTGCTGCTGCTTGATGAGCCGTTCACCGGGCTCGACGCGTCCAGCTCGGATCGGCTCGAGACCCTGATTGGCGCCCTGGCGACCGAGGAACGCGGAATCCTGATCGCCACCCACGACCTCGAACAGGCTCGGCGCTGGGACCTGGTGGTCTGCCTCAACCGGCGGCAGATCGCCTTCGGGCCGCCCGGCGAGGTCCTCAACCTCGCGGTGCTCGAGGCGACATACGGAGGCGCAATCGTCGCGATCCCGGACAGCGGCGGCCTAGGAATCCTGCCACCCCACCACCATCACCAGTCGTGATCGGCCCCTTCTCCGATCCGGTCATGCAGCGCGCTTTGGTCGAGGCGACATTGGTGGGTGTGTGCGGAGGCGCCCTTGGCTGCTGGGTGATCTTCTACGGGCTTTCCTATGCGTCGGAGTCGCTCGCCCACGGACTCTTCCCCGGTCTGGTGGCGGCGGCGCTGCTGGGCCTGCCGCTGGTGCTGGGGGCCGGGGTGGGACTCGTCGCCGCCGCGCTTGCGGTGGCGGTCGCGAGCAGGGTCCCGGGAGTCGGCAGGAACGTCGCGGTGGCGGTGGTCGTCACCTCGCTGTTCGGCCTCGGCGTGCTCCTCGCCCTGTCTCCGGCGTCGCCTCCCGGAATCCAGGCGCTCCTGTTCGGCGACGTCCTCGGCGCCAATGATGCCGACCTCGCTCTGTCCGGCGCCCTGGCGCTCGGGATCGTCGGCGCTCTGTGGCTCTTGCATGGGCGACTTCTCGCGGTCGGATTTGACCGCGACTTCGCGCGTTCGCTCGGCGTCTCGGCGGCGGCCGCGGACGCTGCCGTGCTGACCCTGCTAGCCGGCGCCATCCTCGTCGGTGTCCAGGGCATGGGCAACCTGCTGGTGGTGGCGGTGCTCATCGGCCCGGCGGCGACCGCGCGGCAGCTGAGCTCGCGGATGGCGCCGATGATGCTGCTCTCGGTGGCGGTCGCGGCACTCGCCGGCGCCGCGGGGCTCTGTCTTTCCTACTACGCGGGGACCGCCGCCGGGGCTTCGATTGCTGCGGCGCTCGTCGCCGCTTACCTGGCGGCGGCCTTCGGCCGGCGAAGCAGGCTCCCGATCACGGTCGAGGAAGTGCCGTAATGCCCGGCGCTACGGTCGACCCGGTGGGGCCCAACCGCCACAGCGCCTGGGTCGAGCACGCAATCGCGGCGCTTGCGGATGCCGGGTACCAGAGGGGCGGCGCGCGCCTCGCGGTGATCGAGCTGCTGGCCCGCCAGGGCTGCGCGATGACCGCGATCGAGATCGACGATCGGCTGCGCGCCACCGACCAGGGGATCGGCCGCGCGAGCGTCTATCGGACCCTGGAACAGCTGGAGGAGCTGAAGTTGGTGCACCGGCTCGAGATGGGCCGCGGCATGGCTAGCTACGAGCGGATCGAGCCGAGCGGCGAGCACCACCACCACGTCGTCTGTGAGAAGTGCGGCCGAGTCGAGCCGTTCGAGGACCCCGGGCTCGAGCGGGCGATCGGACGGCTGCAGGGCAGGGTCGGCTTCGAGGTCTCCGAGCACGAGGTTGTGCTTCGCGGCCGCTGCCCGCGCTGCGCCTGAACTCTTTCAATAGGAGCGAAGGAGCCCGCCGTCGAGCGGGATCAGCGCCCCGGTGAGGTAGGCGGCGCGCTCCGAGCACAGGAAGGCGACCAGGTCGCCGTACTCCTCGGGCGTGCCGAGCCGGCCTGCCGGGACCTCGTTGCGGGCGCGCTCCTCGACCCGCTCCTCCGAGCCCCGTAGCTCGGTCAGCCGATCGGTCCGGATCTGGCCGGTGGCGACGGTGTTGACCGTGATCCCGTCCCCAGCCACCTCTCGTGAAAGGGTCTTGAAGAGTCCCACCGCGGCCATGCGGTGGGAGTTCGACAGCGCCAGTCCGGGGATTGGCTCGCGGGTCGAGCTGGAGCCGACGTTGACGATCCGCCCCCAGCCGCGCTCCCGCATTCCCGGCACCACAGCCTGAATCAGGACGCGCGGCCCGAGCACCAGCGAGCGGTAGGCCGCCTCCCACTCTTCGACCGGATTGTCCAGCGCTCCGCCGGGTGGCGGGCCGCCTGTGTTGGTGACCAGAATCTCCACCGGTCCGAGCGCCGCTGCGACCTCGGCCGGCAGCGCGGCCAACCGCTCCAGATCGCCGCTGTCAGCCTCGAACGGCGCCGTCTCCCCCTCGATCTCCTCGGCCGCGCGCTCCAGGCGCTCGCGCGAGCGGCTCGCCATCGCCACGCCGGCGCCCTCGCGGGCCAGCACCGCCGCGATCCCCCTTCCGATCCCGCGGCTTGCCCCCATCACCAGCGCCGTCTTCCCGGAGATCCCGAGCTCCACGTCGGGGACGCTACCCGGTGGCCGGCGGGGGCGCCGGTCGGATACGGTGCCGACGATGACCGAGGGCGGCGACCTCTACGAGCAACTGGTCGACGCGGCGAATGCCATCTACGGGTCCCACCCCCACCGTCGGGCGCTGCACGCCAAGGGCACCTGGTGCGAGGGCAGCTTTTCCGCCACGCCCGAGGCCGGCAAACTCTGCCGCGCCGTCCACCTCCAGGGCGACGCCATTGCGGCCCTGATCCGATTCTCGAACGGCAGCGGCGACCCGGAGTCCCACGACGCGGGGCGGGAGGCGCGCGGGATGGCGGTGAAGCTTCGTCCTGAGAATGGGGACGAGACCGACATCCTCGCGACCAGCAACCCCGCCTTCGTCACCCGAACCCCCGAGGAGTTTCTCGAGCTCTTGCGCCTCCGCCGGCCGGACCCCGAGACAGGCCAACCGGACATGGAGAAGCTCGGCGCATTCCTTGCCGCGCACCCCGAGTCTCAGCCGGCGATCCAGGCCACGATCGGCAGCGAGCCCCCCGCGAGCTTCGCCCAGCTCAGCTACCGCTCGCCGCATACGTTCAAGTTCGTAGACGCAGCCGGGGAGGGGACCTGGGTTCGGTACCGCTGGCGGCCGGAGGCAGGCGAGGCCCAGATTCCCGACGACGAGGCCCGCGAGCGGGGGCGTGACTACCTGCGCGAGGAGCTCGCCGAACGACTCCGTGGCGGCCCCGCCAGGTTCGAGCTGCTGCTCCAGCTCGCCGGCGAGGGGGATCCGCTCGACGATCCGACGGCGATCTGGCCGCACGACCGCGAGCTGGTCGTCGCCGGCCGCCTCGAGGTCACCGGGATCGTGGACGACCCCGAGTCCGAGGGCCGCATCGACGTCTTCGACCCGGCTCGGATCGTTGACGGCATCGAGCTCTCCGACGACCCGATCCTGCACGCCCGACCCAGGGCCTACTCGGTCTCGGCCTACCGGCGGCTGGGCGTCGAGACCGACAGTCCATCGACCCCCCCTGGGACCGCGCAGTAGTAGCCCCGGCGGCACTGGGGCGCGTCAAGTAGACGCCCGCGCGGGGTTGATCGAACTAGGTCCCACCAGGCTTTACCCGGCCGGTATCAGGATTCTCTGCCCGGGCGGGTGATCCCGAACACCGTGGCGGTGATGGGCGGTGCCGGACTCGAACCGGCGACCTCCTCGGTGTAAACGAGGCGCTCTCCCGACTGAGCTAACCGCCCGGAAGGATTTTCCATTCACGGAATCGTTTTCTCGCGTGGCGTGAGGAGCCCTCCGTGGAGTCTACGAACATCTGTTCGAACAGTGGAACCGTTGCCCGCGACAATACGCGCTGAAGCCGTCGCTTGCGGGAGGAGGATTTGTCATTCGGTGAGATCACGACGAGCCTTCGTGCTCGCGATCCTGGTGCTGTTCATGTCGCGATCCTGGTGCTGTTCATACGGGTGACTGCGGGGCTGGCGAGCGTCTCCAGGAGTCGGCGCTCGCTCATGGGATCGTGCCTACATGCCGATAGCCGCCCACGAGGCGCCGTATGACGCGATACTAAGGCGCCAAGGCGATTGGGGCGAGGGCCAACCCGTTGCTCGGTTGCCGCAGCAGAAATGGACGCTCCCAGCTCCAGCCCGAGCCGACGGGAGAGGCTCACGGCGGTCGTGGGCGCGCATCGAGCGCGCCGGGCGGCGCTTATCGCCATCGCCGCGGCAGCGGCAGCGGCAGCCGCGATCCTGATCGGAGCCGCGATCGCGGTGCCCGCCGGCGGCGCCGCTGCGGCCGCATCCGACGGGGGAACGGGTGGGTCGCACCAGGCGCATCATGGCGCGAGACCTGCGAGCCCGTACCGCGGCGACGGGATGTGGATCTGGTACGTGAGCCAGTCGAGCGGCGGCGATCTGGCCCGAATTGCGCGCAAGGCGCACCGCCACGGGATCGAGACGGTCTACATCAAGAGCTCCGACGGGAGCAGCGCCTGGAGCCAGTTCACCGCGAGCCTGGTCTCCTACCTGCACGCCCGCGGGCTGCGGGTCTGCGGCTGGCAGTTCGTCTACGGCACGCATCCCGGAGCCGAGGCGCGGCGCGGCGCGCAGGCGGTTCGCAAGGGCGCGGACTGCCTGGTGATCGACGCCGAGTCGAGCTACGAGGGCCGCTACGCGTCGGCCGACACCTACGTGGACAAGCTCCGCCACAAGATCGGGGCCCACTTCCCGACCGCGCTCGCCACCTTTCCATACGTCGACTACCACCCCGGGTTCCCATATTCGGTCTTCCTCGGCCCAGGCGGAGCGCACTACAACCTGCCCCAGCTCTACTGGCACACGATCGGCGTTACGGTCGCCCAGGGCTACGAGCACACCTTCCTCTACAACCGCGTCTACCGGCGCGCGATCTACCCGCTCGGACAAACTTACGACAATCCGCCGGTCCGCCAGATCCGGCGATTCCGGCGGATGGCGATCTCGTATGGGCTTGGCGGCGTCAGTTGGTGGTCATGGCAGGAGACCAACAAGCGTGAGTGGCGGGCGGTGGGAAGCCACGTCGCCGGCGCCATCCCGGACGTCGGCCGATCGGGCAGCGCCTATCCGGCGCTCTCGAAGGGCAGTCGCGGCGACCTCGTCGTCTGGGCGCAGGAGCACCTGAGGGGCGCCGGCGAGTCGGTTCCGGTGACGGGCCGCTTCGGGTACAAGACCCGGCGGGCCGTGAAGCGCTTCCAGGCCTCGAAGGGCTTGGTCGCAGACGGCCACATCGAGGCTAAGACATGGCATGCCCTGCTCGACGTGGCGCCAAAGACGGTCGATTGGTCCAGCAGGGGCTCGCGGCACGTTGCGAAGCGGTCATCGGTGGCCAACGCACCGCGCTCGGCCTCGCTGCCCGCCCGGCGCGACGAGATCCCGCCCGCGTCTAAGCGTTAGACCGCCGAGCCCTTGCGTGCCTAGCCAGCCGAGCTCGCCTCGAGCACGATCCGGGCGACCTGCCCCGGGTCATCCCAGGTCGGGATCTGGCCGCAACCCGCGAACATCAGCTGTCGCGTGCCGTCAGGCACGCGCATAGGGGAGTAGCGCGCATCCATTTGACCGGTGGCCCGACCGTGTCAGCGGGCGTACACTCCTGCGATGGCTCCCGGGAGGAGGCACCGGGCCGGCGCCGACCCGCCGTCTTCGGTAACCCCCAGCTGGCCGACCCAGCAGCTCGCCGAGTTCCTGTCGCTGATCTCCTGCTTCAACGATGAGAAGACGGCGACTCAGAGAGGCATCGAGCACGTCGCGGAGGTGCTCGACGCCGAGGCCGCCGCTCTCGTTCGCGGCGGGGCGGTGATCACCGCCATCGGGTTCGCCGAGGGCGAAGTCCCGATCGAGCCCTTGGTGGCGGTGGCCGACGGAAGCAGGCAGACGCTCCCCGTGCCGGGCGCGGGGGAGTGCGAGGCGGTCTCGGTGCCGCTCGAGGACGACCGGCCTCTGCACCTGGTCGTAGCCCGCCGCCCCGACAAGCCGTTCCAACCCGACGAGCTCGGCCTGCTGCGGGGAATGGGCCGGGTGCTGACGCTGGGGCTGCGCAACTTGAGGCTGCTGGAGAACGAGCGTGCCCTGCGCTCGGGCTCCGAGCGCCAGGCGAGCGAGAATGCCCGCCTGCTCGGGGCTGTGCGCGAGCGGCAGGTGCTGGTGGAGCGACTCGCCCAGCTGCAGCGGGGGATCGTCGATCGTCTGCCCGTCCACGAGGTGCTGGAGGCCGCGCTCGAGGGCGCCTGCGAGCTGCTCGGCGACCAGGTCGGGGTGCTTCGGCTGACCGATCCCGATGATCCCTTCCACACTATGCTGGTGGCCTCGATCGGCGCCGAGACAGAGCTGCTCACCGAGCGCCGCCACCAGCCGCTCACCGCCGGCCTCGGCGGCCGCGCGATGCGGCAACGCGGCGTTGTCGTCGCCGATGCGGTCAGCGGGATCGCATCGCCCGAGGTAACCGGCGACTTCCCCGCCATGGGGCTGACGGCGGCGA
>VAYK01000215.1 GCA_005884985.1 Actinomycetota bacterium
CCACGTACGTGACGCTGCTGGGGGAGGCGGGGCTGCGGTGTGAGTCCGAGGCGCTGTGGGTCAAGTGGACCGACGTGGACTTCGACACCGCCTTCGTCACGGTGGTGAGCGGCGAGGAGCACGCGACGAAGACGCGCCGCACGCGCGCGGTGCCCATGACGCGCGCCCTCACCACCGCGTTGCGGGAGCACTTCCGCCAGTACCGGTTCGCGCAGTACAACGGGGTCCCCACCGAGTGGTGCTTCCATCACCGGGACGGTTCTGCCCACGGCACCGCTGGCGCACGGCTCACCTCGCTGCGACGCAGCTTCACGCAGGCCGCGCGGCAGGCGCAGCTACCGCGCGGTTTCACCCAGCACAGCCTCCGCCACCGCTACGTGACGCGCCTGCTCGCGCGGGGGCATAACCTCGCATTGGTGCAGAAGGCGGCCGGGCATCAGAGCATCAAGACGACAGCGCTGTATACACACCTCACGTTCGACGACCTCACGCCGCTCGTGGCCGAGGTGCCCGCGCCGAAGGAGCGGCAGGCGTGAAGCGAGCGAGAGCGGATGCGGTGCGGTTACCCTTCTGGCAACTGCTCGCGCTCCGCAGCCAGGGCCTCCCGAACGGAGACTGGTGGGAGCGGGTGGGCGCGGAGTTCAACCTCCTCACCGCCCGTGACCCGGCGCGGTACTGGCGACCCTACAAGCGGCACGAGCTTGCGCTCCGCGAACAAGCGGTGCGACGCGGCGTGACGCGGGCCGCGATGAAGCGTGAGGTGTGTGGCGCAGCCTTCGAGTACATCTGCAGCGACGCGCAGTTGCTCAGTGCCCGCGCGTACCCGATCGCTGCACTCTGGCAGGCCGCCGATCGTTTCACGGGCACGGTGGACGGCGCTCCCCGCCTCCGGCGGCAGCAGCGCCAGCGACGGCCGACGCAAGTCTCACTGGACACCGCCGCGCAGGCTGGCCTCCTCCCGGTGGTGCGGCCCAGCGTGCTGGACCGGCTGGCCGAGCGCTCCGAGTGCGACTACCGGTTGGACCGGCTCGCAGCGCTCACGCGACCCTGCTCCCAACAGCGGCGCCTCGTCGCGTTGTGGCGTGCGCGTCCCAGCCTCATCGACGACAACGACAGCGCCGCCGCGCTGCTCGGGGTTGCGCCCGCGACAGTGCGGGTGATGTCCACCCACCTCAGGCAGAAAGCCCGCACAGCCAGTTTGTAAACGGAATCACGGGTCCTGGCCCGTACTTCCTAGTGAGCCCCGCCGCGAGCGGGGCTTTTTGCTGGCCCTCAAACAGGAGGCGCGTCGTGTTCTACCTGCGGATTCTCGAAGCCCAGGATGAGGAGGCGGAGCCGCACCCCGTGTTCGCCTCGAACGACCAGGCGCTCATCGCCGAAGTCGGCGCGGTGTTGGCCCGCCGGCTGGGCGTGGTGCCGGGCGTGCGCGAGGTCACGCGCCGCCAGTCCGCGCGCCCGCTCAAGGTCTCCGGCCCGAACGGCGACAGCGCATGAAAGCGAAACGCCCGGCGGGGGCCGGGCGCTCACACTTCACCAAGGAGCCACCATGACGGCGCCGTGCACTGCGGACACCGCCACCACCGAGTCTAACCGCGCGGACGCGCCCCGGCCAGCGGGCCCGTGCCAGCGCGAGGCCGCCCGCATCAACGCCGAACACGATGCCGTCGTCGGGGCCGAGCGCGAGGCGCTGCTCCACGCGATCAAGGCGGGCGAACTCCTCCTCGCCGTCAAACGGCGTGTGGGACACGGCGCGTTCCTGCCGTGGATGGAGGAGCACTGCAGCTTCACGCCCCGGTGCGGGCAGCGATACATGGCGTTGGCGCGCGCGCTCGGCACCAAATACGACACGGTGTCGCATTTGACGCTGAGCGAGGCGCTGGCGTTGGTGCGCGAGCCCGCCGAGCGACCGCCCTGGCTCGGGCTCAAGCGGCTCACGGTCACGCTGGAGTTCGAGTCCACCGAGGCGCACGCGCGCTACTGGGCGCTGCTCGGCGCGCTGCACGCGCGAGGTGACCCGGTGCCGGCCGTGCTGCACGCGCTCGAATGCTACGTCGAGTCGCAGTCGTTCCTGGACGCGAGCGCATGAGCCCGAAGATGCGCACCAAGGCCGACATGTTGGCCCTGCGCGATGGGCTGTACGCGGTCCTCGTCGATTACCACGCCGAGCGCGTCCCGATGCGCGTGCGGCAAGTAGCCTACCAGGCCGTGGTGCGCGGGCTCATCACGAAGACCGAAGCCGAGATGCACGACACGGTGGGCCGGTTGCTCACCCGGATGCGCGAGGACGGCACGGTGCCGTTTGACTGGATCACCGAGGGCGGGCGGCAACCGCATCAGCCTTACCTGTTCGGATCCGTGGCCGAAGGCCTCGCGTTCTTGGAGGCCATCTACAGGCGTGACCCCTGGCCGAGCCAAGCGCACTAGGTCGAGGTGTGGGTCGAGAAAGAGGGCCTTGTGGCCGGTATCGCTCCCATCGCCGACCGGTACGCCGCGCTAGTGCTGCCCGTGAGCGGCGACAGCAGCGTGACCGCCATGCACAAGGCGGCGCGCCGGTTCCCAGCCGGCAAGCAGGTCCACGTCTTGTACTTCGGCGACCTGGACCCGACGGGCGACGACATCCCGCGCGTGTTGCAGGAGAAGTTGGACAACTACGGGGCCCCCCCGTACACGCTCACGCGCATCGCCCTCAAGCCGGAGCACGTGGCCAGGTACCACCTGCCCACACGGCCCACCAAACGGCGGCGCGGCATGCGCAACCCCGAGTTCGAAGGGGAGAGCGTTGAGCTAGATGCCCTACCACCCGACGTGTTGCACGAGCTGGTGGAGCAGGCCATCGCGCCCCATGTGGACCTTGGTGTGCGCGCGGCGGTGGAGCAGGAGGAAGCCGCCGAGCGGGTGGCGCTGCAGCGGCTCGTGCGGCGCTGGCGCCGGCGGCAGGACCGATGACCACCATGGCGACCTCGGCGCCGAACCCGAGAGGGAGCGCCCGGAGAAGCAGAACGGGGGCGCGCAGCGCGCGAGCTGCGTCGCCCCCCAGGAGGTACCGAGATGCAGCGCCAAGCTACTACACCCACGGGCCGGCTCGCTACCGCAGTGGCCCGCCCGCCGAAGTTGCCGTGGTGCGCCACGCACGTGGTGAAGGCGTGCCAGGAGCTAACGCCCGCCGAGAAGCTCTCGTGGGTTGAGCACCGGGCGCTCGACCATGAGACCGACGGCTGTTACGCCGGCGCGGGCCAGCTCGCGGCGCGCCTCGGCTGCTCCCGGCACACGGTCGAGATCCACCGGCGCCGCTTCATCGCCGCCGACCTGCTGGAGCGGCGCAGCGCGGGCCCGGGCCTCACCGATCACTGGTACCCGACGCTACCCCCGCAATGCATCCCCCCGAGCACGCGCCTCTCCGCCGACATGGTCGCGCGCCTCGCGGACCGGCTCGACCTCCACCTGCGGCGGCTCAAAGGCCGCGCCGAGCGGCCCCCCACCCCAGCAGATCACGAGGGGGACCCCGGCACCATGGCGCCGCCCACCCCGGCACCACCACGCCGAGATATAGGCGCCACCATATGCCAGTCTGGTACATGGCCACGCCAACCCAACACGCGAGAACCCCCCACAAAGCGGCAGATGGCCACGCTGGGTGAAGGGCTCACGGATGGAGAAGATGGAGAAGATGGAGAAGATGGAGAGGTGGAAACACCGAAAGGCAGTCTCCATGCAGAGAGAGAAATGGCCGCGCCCGCAAACGCGCAACCGGAGGACGAGGCCGAACTCCAACTCCCGGCGTGGCCCACGGGCGAGCTGCGCGAGCCCGACACCGAGGACGAGCCGTGAGCCGCGCTGTTACGCACGGGTTTCAGCGCGCTCGGCCGACACACGCGCACCCCCCCGGGGCTGTAGGGGCGCCCGCTCCGGCTGCTCTCGGGACGCTTACGTGCGGCGTGCCAGCGGTTACGCCAACCGCTGGCTTCAATTCGCCGCTGCATCGTGTTGCGGCGTGCCGTCTTGTCGAGCGGGCGGACGGCTGCCCACACCGTTGCCCACATCCGGTGGCCGGTAGGGCGGTGCTGGGGGTGTGGTGGGAGTGTGGTGGCCGTGGATAACGCCCTGGCTGCCGTGGCCGAGAGCCTGAGGCGCGTGGCCGATGTGCTCGATGCGATCGCGGCCCAGCCGGTGGCCACACCGCCGCCCGTGTCGCCAGCGGTGACCACGTGGCGCGAGCGGCTGTGGACCTGCGATCCAGCGACGAGGCTCGGGGTGCGTGAGCTGTGCGAGGCCACGGGCCGGCCGCGCTCGTGGGTCTACCGCGCCATCCGGCGCAACGGCACGAGCCCGCCGTTGCCGCACCGCAAGCTCGACAGCGTGTTGACGTTCACGGCTGGCGAGGTGCGCCAGTGGATCACCGAGCACGAGGAGGTCCAGGTGCGCGGGCGCACGGCACCGCTGGTGGTCGGGCGCGGGCGGCCATGACGGTACGCGCCCCGAAGGACGAGGGCCGCCCGCTGCGCCGGCTGGTGCTGGCGAATGGCGAGGAGCTGATCGTGGAGATCCACGAGCGGCGGGTCGTGTTCCGGTACCCGCGAGCCCGGAAGCCGGTGGTGGAGACGACGTGGGGCGTGCTGCTACTGCGGGCCCTGGGCCGGTGAGCCACCAGCCGGGCGGCAATGGCACGCGGCTCCGGGGCGCCGAGGGACGCGATCGGTTACGCGCGGCCGCGCTGCCAGGGGACGACGCCCCGCAAAGCGCTGGCGCTTTGTTTCTGTGCGCCCAGTGCGGCGGCGCGTATGTGCCGAGCGGGCGCGGCTCACCACAGCAGTACTGCAGCCGGCGCTGTCGTACGCTCGCTGGCTATCGGCGGGCGCTGGAGGCGGCGGGCTACACGGTCACGCGGTCGCCGTGAGCGTTCGGCACCGAGCCGTGTCGCTGAGCCCCGGAGAGGCACGCGAGCGGGAGCGGGTGATCCTCGACGCGCTGAGCCCCGCTGCCCGAGCGGCGCATGCCGTGGTGCTCGCGGAGTTGGGGCTGGCACCCGACGCCCCGTGGTTCGCGCTGC
>VAYK01000216.1 GCA_005884985.1 Actinomycetota bacterium
CCGACCTGGCGGAGGTCAAAGGGATGATCGAGGAGGCGTTGCCCGGCGCGAAGGTCGAGGTGGTCGACGAAACCGGCTCCGGCGACCACCTGCGAGCGACCGTGCACGCGCCGCAGTTCGCGGGCAGGAGCCGGATCGACCAGCACCGGCTGGTGCGCGCCGCGGTCCAGCCGCGGATGGACGACGGCTCGATCCACGCCCTGTCCATAAAGACCGATCTCCTCGACCCCGGGGGCTGAGGCCGGGCAGCGCGACTCGCTAAGGTGGGCGCATGCCTGCCGACCCAGAGCTGAAGCAGAAGGTCGAGGAGCTCTTGGGGGAGAACCAGGTGCTGCTGTTCATGAAGGGCACGCCGGAGATGCCCCGGTGCGGGTTTTCGATGCGAGTCGTGGGGGTGCTCGAGCAGCTCGGCGTCGAGTACGGCGCCGTCGACGTTCTGCCGCTGCTCGATCCGCTCCGCCAGGTCACCGGCGAGCTCGCCGATTGGCGCACCTTCCCGCAGCTCTACGTCAACGGCGAGCTGGTGGGCGGCTGCGACATCGTCGAGGAGATGTTCGAGTCCGGCGAGCTGGCCGAGATGACGGGCGCCGAGCAGCCCGCTGGGGCGGAAGCGGCAGCGCCGCCGGCGTCCGCCGACCCCCAGCACAGCCCGCCGCTTCAGATCGAGAACAACTAGGTCAGACGCTGGCGGCGGCGCTCTCCGCAGCGTCCTCGCGAACCTGGAAGGAGGAGCCGCAGCCGCAGGCCGCGACCACGTTCGGGTTGTTGACCACGAACCCGGCGCCCTGGAGGCCGTCTACGTAGTCGACCTCCGAGCCGAAGACGAACTGCATGCTGACCTTGTCGACGACAACTGCGACGCCCTGGTGCTCGAAGACGTGGTCCTCGTCCTTCGCCTAGTCGAGCGCCAGCGCGTACTGGAACCCGGAGCAACCCCCGCCGCGGACCGCGACTCGCAGTGCCTGCTCGTCGGCCTTGCCGTTGGCAGCGAGCAGGTCCTTGACCTTGCCGGCCGCCTTGTCGGTCAGCTGGACTGCTTCTTGCGGTGTCTCCATCGCTTCAAATTGTATAGGCCCGGGGAGGCGGCAGGCTCGGCGTCCCCGTCCGCGACCTCGTCGCCAGCGCCGGCGTCCTTCTCGGGGGCGTCCTTTCGGTACTTCCAGTCAAGGTACTGGATGATCCGCTTCGAGTCGTGGATGACCTCGTCACCGTCGACGAGCACCGGCACGCGGTTTTGATCCGTCAGCTCCTCGATCTCCGGCCGGCTCGAACGGCGGTAGGGAACCCGCTCCGTTCGGTGCTCGAGCTCAAGCTTGCGGAGCCGCCGAGCCACCGCCCCGCAGGGGCAGAGCACGTTGGTGGGATTCGGACAGCGGTAAAAGACGATCTGCTTCTCGCCCGCATTCGACCTCTCGCTCACTCTCCGAACACCCGCCCTCCCAGACGCAGCAGCGGGGCGAAGAGCGCGAGGGCCGCCTCCTGCGGTCCTCGCCCGATCCTGACGCGGTCGCCGAGCTGCTCCATCTGCCACCGCACGGCGTCCTCCAGCGTTTCCTCGTGGGGCCGGGGCTCGAAGCCCAGCTCCTTGCGTGCCTTGGTGTTCCGATAGGTCCACCACAGCGTCGCCGAGCGGACCTCGTCGGGCGAGACCGGCAGCGGCAGCCCGGCCCGCGCCATGACCTGCACGGCGAGCGCCGTCGGGCGGCCCGGAAGCTTCACCGGCAGCTGCTCGCGACCGGAGATCCGGGCGAAATCGGCCAACAGCCGGTCGAGCGTGAAGTTGCGGCCGGCGAGGATGTAGCGTTCTCCGACCTGGCCCTTCTCGTCGGCCAGCAGATGGCCCCGGGCGACGTCGCGGACGTCGACGATGTTGAGCCCCCCGTCCACGTAGGCCGGGATGTGGCCGAGCAGGAAGCGGCGCACGAGCTCCATCGAGGTCCCCTTCGGGTCGTCCGGGCCGAGCACGAACGAGGGGTTGACGATCACCACCGGGAGCCCCTGCGCGGCCAGCCGCAGCGCCTCCACCTCGGCCTCGTGCTTCGAGTTGGCGTAGGTGATCCCGAGATGGCCGACTCTGAACGGCTGGCTCTCGTCCGCGGTCCCGCGCGGCTTCGCCGGGCCGATCGCGGCGACCGACGAGGTATGGACGACTCGCTTCACCTTCGCGGCGAGCGCCTCTTCGAGCACGATCCGTGTTCCCTTGACGTTCAGGTCGAAGACGGCGCCCCGGTTGTCGGGGCGCATCGACGTCGTCCCGGCGAGATGGAAGACGCGGTCGATGCCTTCCATCGCCCTGCGCACCGCGCGCCGGTCGGTCACGTCGCCGCTCGCCCGCTCTAGCTCGAGGCCCGAAAGGTGATCGAGGCTGGATCCGCGGCGCAGCAGCAGCCGCAAGTGATCGCCGCGCTCCGCGAGCGCGCGAACGACGTGCGTACCGAGGAAGCCGGTGCCTCCGGTGACCAGGGTCTTGCCCACGAGCAACCGGATGGTAGAGCCGTGATACAAGGGGGCCGATGCACCCCGATGTGCCCACGGCCGTTGTCACGGACACGACGGCCTACCTGCCGGACGAGCTGATCGCCGAGTACAGCATCCAGCGGGTCAGCCTCTACGTCTCGCTCGAGGGCGAGCAGCGGCCCGAGATCGAGATCGCCGGCTCCGAGTACGCCAGCTTCTACGAGCACCTGCGCCAAAGCGACGAGGGGGCGACCACCTCGCAGCCGTCCGTGGGCGACTTCACCGCCGTCTACGAGCCGCTGCTGGCCGAGGGAAAGGAGGTCGTCTCGATCCACCTCTCGGCCGGGATCTCGGGAACCTGCGAGTCGGCCGAGCAAGCCCGGCAGCGGCTGCTGGACGAAGACAAGGGAGGCGAGCGGATCAACGTCTACGACAGCCGCACCGGGGCCGGCGGTCAGGGGCTCGTGGTGTTGGCGGCGGCTCGAGCCGCCCGTGGCGGCGCCAGCGGCGCGGACACGCTGACGGCCGCCGAGCGATGCCGCGACGCGCTCGAGATGTGGTTCACGATCGACACGCTCGAGTACCTGCGCAAGGGCGGGCGGATCGGCGCCGCCCAGGCGTGGCTCGGCTCGGCGCTGCAGATCAAGCCGATCCTCACCCTCGGCGAGGAGATCACCCCAGTGGAGCGCGTGCGCACCCGGCGGCGCGCCTTCGAGCGGATGGTCGAGTTCGCGCGCCGGCGCCACGCCGATGGCGCCGACGCCTGGGTCGTCCAGCACATCCAGGACCACGAGACCGCTCGTCATCTGGTGGAGGAGTGCCGCGACATCTTCGACTCCGAGCCCGAGTTCGTTTCCGAGGTCGGCCCGGTGATCGGCGCCCACATCGGCCCGGGGATGATCGGCTTCGGGGGAGTGCGTTCCTCCCTGCTCGGCTGACGCTTCCCGCCACCGCCGCCTACGGCAGATCTGCGGCGAGCTCGAGCAATCTCCTCGGATCCCGGCGAAGAGGAGCCTCGCTAGGCACGCTCAACCGGCCTCGGCGGGCGCCTCGCCCGATCGGTCGGCGGCGCGGTCCCCTTGCCGGAAGCTCCAGTAGTCGCGGACGACGGCCTGCACCGCAGCGGCTGCCGGGATCGCCACCAGGGCGCCGAGGACGCCCAGCATCGCGGCGCCGATCAGGATCGCCACGATCACGATCAGGGGATGGAGCTGGACCGCGCGCCCGTATACGAACGGCTGGATCAGGTTGTTCTCGACCTGCTGGTAGACGATCAGGACCACGACCCAGACGATCAGACCGAGCGGGAAGTCGGCGGCGAACGCGACCACGATCCCGACCAGGATCCCGCCGAGCGTCGCACCGACCAGCGGGATCAGGTCGAAGAACCCGAACAGGATCGCCAGCGGGGTCGCGAACGGCACCCCGAGGATTCGCAGCGTCACATAGGTCACCAGGCCCGCCAGGACGCTGATCACGAAGTTGCCGAACACGTAGCCGGCGATCGCGTCCGAGATGTCGTCGGCGATCTTCCGGAACCGCCGGGCCCGCTCCGGCGGCACCTGTCCGTAGAGGAACTCGA
>VAYK01000052.1:0-10705 GCA_005884985.1 Actinomycetota bacterium
AATGCGCGTCCTGATCGTTGAAGACCACGTCGAGATGGCCGGCCTGATCAGGCGTGGCCTGCGCAAGGAAGGCATGGCCGCGGACGTGGCGGCAAATGGCGAGGACGCCCTTCGGCGAGCCGAGGCCACCGAGTACGACGCGATCGTCCTCGACCTGATGCTGCCGGGAGTCGACGGCCTTGAGGTCTGTCGCCGTCTGCGACACGTTGGCGTCTGGACCCCGGTGCTGATGCTCACGGCCCGCGACGCCGTTCGGGACCGGGTCGCGGGCCTCGATGGCGGCGCCGACGACTACCTGACCAAGCCATTCTCGTACGCCGAGCTCCTGGCCCGCCTGCGCGCCCTGGTGCGGCGCGGCCCGGTCGAGCGACCGCCGGAGCTTCGAGTAGGGGACCTCCGCCTCGACCCGGCGCGGCGCCAGGTGTGGCGTGGTGAGGCCGAGATCCGGCTGTCGCCCAAGGAGTTCTCGATCCTGGAGACCTTCATGCGCCGGCCGGGCGAGGTTCTGTCCCGCTTCCAGCTCCTGGAGCACGCCTGGGACTACGACTACGAGAACCGCTCCAACGTCGTCGACTCCTACATCCGTCTCCTGCGTCGCAAGATCGACCGGCCCTTCGGAGTCGAGACGATCGAGACGGTGCGCGGCGTCGGCTATCGCCTCAGAGAGAAGGGGACGCGCTGAATCGTCTGCCGATCAGGCTGCGGGTCACCCTGGTCTTCGCGGGGATCATGGCCGTCGTGCTGGTCGGGACCGGGCTGTTCCTCCGCCTTCGCTTGGAGGCGAACCTCGACCAGTCGACCGACCGGGACCTCCATTCGCGCGCCGGTGACCTCATCTCGGTGATCAAGGCCGGCGAGTTCCGGCTCGGTGAACCAGTCCAAAGCGTCCTGTCCGCGCAGGGCGCGAGCTTTGCCCAGGTCTTGACATGGCGGGGTGGGCTCTTCGATGCTCAGGTCCAGCGAAAAAAGACCGGCCCACCCGTCCTCGGTCGGGCCGAAGTCGATCGGGCACGGCAAGGGCCGCTCTTCGTGGAGCACTCCGGCGCTCAGACACGCGGCGGCGAGCCGGTTCGCCTGCTGGCCACCCCGATCGGGTTCGAGCGACACCGGCTGATCGTGGTGGTCGGAGCATCGCTCTCAGCTCGCCGCGACGCCCTGCACAGCCTGACCACCCTGCTGCTGATCGGTGGGCCGGTGGCGCTTTTGCTCGCCTCGCTGGCCGCCTACGGCACCGTGAGGGCGGCGCTTCGCCCCGTCGAGAGGATGCGCAGGCGCGCCGGCGAGATCTCGGCCGCCGAAGCCGAGCAGCGCCTCCCGCTTCCGCCGGCCCAGGACGAGCTTCGCCGCCTGGGCGAGACCCTGAATCGAATGCTCGATCGGCTCCAAGCCGCTGTCGAGCGTGAGCGAGCCTTCGTCGACGATGCCTGTCATGAGCTCCGCACCCCGCTGGCTCTCCACAGGGCGGAGCTCGAGCTGGCCCTGCGCTACGGGGAGAGCTCGGAGGAGCTACGGGAAGCGATTGCGTCGGCGATCGAGGAGGCCGATCGCATCTCGCAGCTGGCCGAGGACCTCCTCGTTCTCGCTCGCTCCGACCAGGGCGGGCTCTCGATCGAGGCTGAGCGGGTCGAGGTCCGCGATGTGTTCGCTGCCGTCCGCAGCCGCCTCGGCGGCCCCGCCCGCGACGCCGGTCGATCGCTGGTCGCCGACGATCCCGACGGCCTGGTCATAGAGGCCGATCGTGCCCGCGTGGAGCAGGCCCTCGCCAACCTGGTCGAAAACGGGCTGCGCCACGCGGACGGTCAGGTCCGCCTCTGGGCCCGCGCGACCGACGATGGCGTGGAGCTTCACGTGAGCGACGGTGGTCCCGGCTTCCCGCCCGAGTTCCTTCCGCATGCCTTCGAGCGCTTCAGGCGGGCCGATACCGCGAGGTCGGATGCCGGAACCGGCCTCGGGCTCGCGATCGTCGACGCGATCGCCCAGGCTCATAGCGGACAGGCCGTGGCGCGAAACACACCCGGGGGCGGCGCGGACGTCTGGATTGAGCTGGGTCGGGCGGGTTGATCGCCGGCCGCGGCCCTCAGCCGGGGGCTGGGTCGATCTTCGCCAGCGCCTCCTCGAGCGAATCGGCCACCGGGAATGCCCGCTCCAGCTCGAACAGCGTCAGGGTGAGGCGCAGCGGCTGCTCCCGCGTCACGTAGAGGGAGAGGTCTTGCCCGCGCGAGCGCAGCCGCTCGGAGAGGTCGAGGAGCATCTGGATGCCGGCGCTGTCGAGGTAGCGGGTCCGCGACAGGTCGAGGACCAGCCCCATGAGGTGGTTGGTGAGCAGGCGAGAAATGCCATCGCGCACGCCTGCGGCGTTGGCGGCGTCGACATCGCCCTCGATCCTGACGATCACGGTCGAGCCTTTGGTCTCGTGCTCGACCCGCGGGACTTCGCCGCCGTTCAAGTCCCGTTACCCCTACCGACCGTGCGCTCCATGCGGATCGTAGTTCCCTCCTGCGATCGCTCGACGTCGACGCGGTCCATGAAGTAGTTCATGAGTGTGAGGCCTCGGCCGCGGTCATGGCCGCGCGGGCGACGCCACTGGCCATGGTCGTGCACCGTGACGACTATGCGAGGGCCTTGCTTCCGGGCCTCGATCTCGATCGATCCAGCTTGCGTTGGCGCGTAGGCATGCTCGGATGCGTTGGCACAGGCCTCGTTGCAGGCGGCGACGATCTGCCATCCGTCGCGCAGGTCGATCCGCTGATCGGCCAACCAGGCCTCCACGGCGCGGCGGATCGGCGCCAGGGCCGAGGGCTCTGCCGGCACGGTCAGCTCGAGTGGCTGGTCTGCCGTCTTGGCAACGCGCATCAGCAGCAGTGCGACGTCGTCCTCTGACCCGGTCTGGGTCAGCGCATGGAGAACGAAATCTAAGCAAGGTTCCGGCTCGGCGGGCGCAGTTCGCAGGGCCCGCTTCAGCTTCTCGAGCCCAGGCTTGATGCCCTCCCCGCGCCTCTCGACCAAGCCATCGGTGTACATGAGGATCAGGCTGCCTGGCTCGATCTGGATCGTGGTTGTCGGGCAAGGTCCCTGCCTGACCCCGATCGGCAGCGAGCCCTGGATGGCGAGCTCGGTGACCTCGCCGTTCGGCCCCCGGATGAGGGGTGGTGGATGTCCGGCCCGGACACATTCGGCTTCGCGCTTCCGCAGGTCGAATGAGATGTGAACCAGGGTCGCCATCTCGGAGCTCTCGAAGGTTCGCGCCAGCCGATTCAGCCGTCCAACGGCCTCCTGTGGCGAGCAGCCATCGAGGACATAAGCGCGCAACGCGTTTCGCAGTTGCCCCATCACGGACGCGGCGCGTATGCCACGCCCGGCTACGTCGCCGACGACGAGATGGAGCCGCCCATCGGCGAGGTCGATAGTGTCGTACCAATCACCGCCGACATCGGCCCCCACGCCGGCAGGCAGATAGCGGGCGGCCAGCTGCAGGCCTGGGAGGCGGGGCAGATCGCGTGGGAGGAGGCTGCGCTGCAGCGTGACGGCCGCCTGATGCTCCCGCGCGTAGAGCATCGCGTTCTCAACCGCTAACCCAGCCCGACGGGCCAAGTCCTCGGCTACCTCGAGGTCGTCCGAGGTGAATCTCCGCCCGGACTCGGCGGCCACCAGGGTGAGCGCTCCCAGGGTTCGTCCGCGAGCCCTAAGCGGAACCACCATCGCCGAGACGAGACCTAGGCCGCGAATGATCTCGAGCGCCTCATCTTCGGGCGCCGCCGCTGCCAACAGCTCCTCGGTGATCGCTGGATGGAGCTCCGACCTGCCCGATCGAATCACGGCCGGGGCCGCAACCGGCGCATCGGGGTCGGCCGGGTGACGCCGCTGAAGCTCGCGGGCCAGCTCGACCTTTGCCGGATTTGCGTGCGCTACCGCGACCGCCTTGATCTCTCCGTCGGAGAGCAGGTCCACGGCGCACCAGTCGGCCAGACGAGGGACGGCGAAGGTGGCCAGCTGCTGGAGCGTCGTCTCGACATCCAGGGACTGAGCGAGCAGCTCGCTGGCCCGGGCGAGGAAGTCCAGCTTCTGGCGGGTCCGTTGCTCGGCGGCGTGAAGCCGGGCCCGATCGAGCGCGTAGGCAGCCTGCTGAACGATCGCCTCCAGGAACGCGCGCTCGTCAGGCTCGAAGCTGCGGGCTTCGCGAAAGCTCAGCGAGATGGCGCCGAAGACCCTGCCGTGCGCCCGGAGTGGGACAACGGCACGGGAGCGAAACTTGATCTCGGCTCCGGCAAGGGCCGGGTAGCGGCTGACGAGCTCTTCCTGGCCAACCACCCAAGCCGGCGTTCCGGTCCGTACGACCTCGGACATCGGAAGCGCCGCCTTCACCGCGAACGTCTCCCAGCTCGCTAGGCTGGTATGGGAGTAGCCGGAATAGCCGGCCACCCTGATCGTGTCGCCGCCTTCGTCGAGCAGCCCGACCGCTCCCGCGTGGGCATTCAGCGCCGCTAGTGCCTCGCGCAGGGCGACGTTCACCACCTCCTCCGGAGCGACGGCCTTCGCCAGCTCGGTGGTCAGATGCTGCAGGCGAGCAGCGCGATCGGCGGCACGGCGGCGACCGCTGACGTCGCGCGCGATCACCGAGGCGCCGCTAATCGATCCGTCGGGCTCGGAGATCGGCGACACGGAGAGGGAGACGGCTACCAGGGTCCCGTCCTTGCGCAGGCGCTCCGTGTCGTATTGACCGACACGTTGGCCGTCGAGCACCCGCCGGAGGATGTCCCGCTCCTCGCCGGCGCGATGCTCGGGAATCAGGATGGAGATCGGCTGACCTATCGCCTCCTCCGCCGGATAGCCGTAGAGCGCGGCCGCCGCGGGATTCCAGCTCCTGATCACAAGGTTCCGGTCGTTGCTCAGGATGGCGTCTTCAGAGGACTCGACGATGGCCTCGAAGTAGCCAGCTCCGGGGCCCGAACGGTTCGATGGCGTCGTCGCGGTGTCTGCGGCTTGCCTTCTGGGCATCGCCGCGCCATATTCGCACGCGAACGCCCAGGGATCCGAGGATTATCAGCCTTGTCCGGCGTCCGCGGCCCGCCAGCCGCTCCAGCGCGAGATGCTGACCACGATCGCCGGCCCGCTCGGCGGCCGCCGCTGATATTGCTCATAGCGAGCCTCGAGGAGTGCCACCGCACGGGCCTTAAGTGGCTCGGGCGGGGCCACGGTGCGGGCCACACCGTCGGCGCGCACCCACCACAGCGCAGACCAATCCCCCTCGTCGTAGTGGTCGGCGAGCACGCTGACGCTGGGATTGGCAGCGACGTTCTCGAGCCGCCGCAGCCGCGTCGTGCGCTTGGGCTTGTGATCGACCGCCGTGTACAGCGTGTCGCCGTCGAGCGCGAACGCAATCGGCACCAGGTGGGGGCGGCCATCGGCTCCCACGGTCGCCAGGCGCGCGACCCGCGCCGTCGCAAACAGCGCCCGGGCGGCGGCCTAGTCCATGCTCATTCAAGGGAGCATAGGGTCGGTTCGCGCGCGAACGGAAAATCGACGAATCAGCTCATGCGGCGCTCGGCCTCGGCCTTCAGCTGGCGAAGCCCAGCCTCGGTCGCCCGGTCGAGCGTCAGCTGCATCCGCCGGCGGAAGACGCGGGCCACGGGCCCTTCCCACGATTCCGCCGTCGAGACCAACGTCCCGACGCCGGGCGCCTCCAGCCGGTAGACGTGGATCGCCCTGAGCCCGACCGTCTTGCCGGTCCAGGCGATCAGCCGCGGGCGCTCGACCCGCTGGAGCGTCGAGGTGATCGTGCTCGGGCCAGCCTTCCACCGAAACCGCGACCCCTCGGTCAGCTCTCCCTCCATCGACGCCCACTGGACCTCTTGATTCCAGCTCGGCCAGTCCTCGATCGCCGTCAGCACGTCCCAGACCAGCTCGGGATCGGCGGCCACCTCGATCTCGGCCGAGCTGACCGCCGGTGCACTCTCGTTCACCTTCACCGCTGCGAGCAATCTCCTGGCTGGCGACCATAGCGAGGAAAGTCCTGGCCGACAACGCACGTGATCTCGATCGCAGCCCGCCTGTCGGGCCCTTACCGAGACGGCATTGCCCGAGGTGGGCCGAATTTCACGCCTACGGACGGAAAATTCGGCCCAGCGGGGTGGTTCCGCGTCAGGCGGCGGCCGGGTAGCGCTCAGCGGCGGCCTCGACGAGCTCGGCGAGGATCTGGTCCAGCCGCCGGTGGAGCTCTTGGTCGGCCAGCCCATCGCCGGCGAAGGCCCGTTCGGCGCCGGCGACGGGAAGCTCGACATCCACCACGCGGGCCCCGATCGCGCCCAGGACCTTGCGAACCTCCGCCTGGGCCCAGACGGCGCCGAACATGCCTGTGCTGGCGCCGATGACCGCCACCGGCTTGTTGCGGAGGAGAGCGCGTTCTTGAGCTGGCCCGGGATCGACGAGTTGTATTCGGGAGTCGCGATCAGGACCGCGTCGGCGGCGGCAATCGCCTCGCGCAGGCGCCGGGCCCCGTGGGGAGCGAGGTCGCCCTCATCGTCCTCGTCGTAGGGAGGCACCTGCTTCAGCCCCTCGAAAAGCTCGACCTCGACGGATGGCGGCACGAGCTTCGCCGCCACCCGCAGAAGCCGGGTGTTGTGGGAATCGCGACGGAGGCTTCCGGAAATCGCCAGCACCCGCATCGCTCACTCCTCCTTGGCGAGCTCCAGGTGGACGGTGAGCGTGACCTCGTTCTGGACCGCGACCCCGCCGCTCGGCATTGGGGCGTTCCAGTTGAGGCCGAACTCGGTCCGGTCGACCTGCGTCTCGAGGTCGATCCCGATTCGCTCGCCGCCGGCCGGATGCGCAACTGGCCCGCTGATCTGCCCGTGGGCGTCGACCGTCTTGCTGGTCCCCTTGATCGTCAGATCGCCGTCGACGATCAGGTCGGCGCCGTCAGCGTGGATTCCGGTCGAGGTGAACGTGATCTCGGGATAGCGCTCGGAGTCGAAGAAGTCGGGCGACAGCAAATGCCCGTTCAGGTTCTCGTCGCGAACCTGGACGCTATCCGTCCGGACTGCCCCGTACAGGCTCGGCTCACCGTCCTCGTTTGCCAGGGTGACGGCGAAGTCGGTGAACGTGCCGCGGAAGGTGGCCACGACCATGTGCTTGACGGCGAAGCCCACCTGCGAGTGGACGGGGTCGGACTTCCAGACGCCGGCGGGGATGGTTGCCTCTGCTTGGGTTGTCTGTGCTTGTACTGTGGTCATTTGGCGAGCTCCTCTCGGTGGGGTAAACTTGACTGATCAATAACTTATCATAGAACCTTGACTACACAATATTTGACTAAGAAAAGATCGGCTGCTGTGGTCGCCGTGGGTCGCCTGATCGGCGCCCATTCCGCCCTGACAACCGAACTCAGCGCGCAGCTCGTCGCGGACCACGGCTTGACGCTCAACGAGTACGAGGTCCTGATGCTTCTGGCGCGGGCGCCCGATGGGGTGATGCGGCGCGTCGATCTCGCCCACGAGGTTCGCCTTTCGCCGTCGGGCGTAACCCGAATGCTCGACCGCCTCGAGGCCGGCGGGCTGGTCGGCAAGCGGAACTGCGAGAAGGACGCGCGGGTTACCTACGCCGAGCTGACCGATGCAGGGCTGGCGAAGCTCGAGGAGTGCGCGCCCGGCCACGTTGCCGCGGCGGACCGGCTGCTCGCCGACCGCTTCGACGACGACGAGCTCAACTCGCTGGTCGAGCTGCTCGGCCGGCTCTCGGCTCCGGCCGATGACGAGTGCGGCCCGACCGCCTGAAGGCCCCGGGGCCTCGCCGTCGCCGCGGTGCGTTCGGTCCCCTAAACCACCCCGACTCGAGGTGGCAGGCGCCGGTTCGCCAGCCGGCGGCTAGGGCACCGGGCCCGTGAGCAGGATCCCGTTGCCGGAGGGATCGGCGACCCGCAGGCCGCCCCGATCACGCTCAATGTCGAACCCTGCGGCGCGGAGGCGCTGTCCCACCTGCTCGAACTCGGGCGCGCCCGGGAGCGCGATCTCGAACCAGCGCAGCCCGAGTGAGCCGGGTGGTGGAGCCGGTGCTCCCTCTCCAGCCCACGTGTTGACGCCGATGTGGTGGTGGTAGCCGCCGGTGGAGAAGAAGAGCGCGCCCGGATAGCCCCGGACGGTGACGTCGAAGCCGAGGACGCCGGCGTAGAAGTCCTCGGCCGCCGAGAGCTCGGCGACGTTGAGGTGGACGTGCCCGATCCGCGTCCCCGGGGGCATCCCGGTCGCCTCGGTGTCCGCGGCGCTCAGCTCGCCGAGAACGCCGTCGAGGTCGAGCGGCAGGGAGTCCATCTGCAGCTGGCCGTCCTCGAAGCGCCATTGCTCGCGCGGCCGGTCCCGGTAGATCTCGATCCCGGTGCCCTCGGGATCGTGGAGATAGAGGGCCTCGCTGACCAGGTGGTCCGACGCGCCGGTCAACCGCCACCCGGCGTCGGCCACCCGCCGCAGCGCGCGGGCGAGGTCCGCTCGGCTGGGGACCAGGATCGCGAGGTGGAAGAGACCGGTGGTGCCGCGCGGCCGCAGCGGCGCGTCGGGCCGGCCCACCAGTTCGACGATGGCCGTGTCGCCGTCCGCCCCCAGGCGCACCGCCTCCGCGGCCCGATCGAGCACCCGCAGCCCGATCGCATGCTCGTAGAAGCGCTGCGCGCGATCGAGGTCGGCGACGTTGAGGCGGACGGCGCCGGGTCTCATCTCGGCATGGGTGGCGGCGTCTGGGCGCATCGCGTCCGCGGGGGTGTCGCTGTGGGTGGACATGAACCTCAGGATCGCATAGCCGGCGAGGCCCGATCGGGAGCCGGCGGAGCCCGAACCCCGTGGACGCGTGGCGGCGGCGGCGTGGCCGGCCGGCCACACCGGCGCCGCACGCGGTCAGGTCAGGCGCCAGGATGGCGTTGACGAGATTCGCGTTGAACGGCTGCGTTCCCGGCGCCAGCTGGACGCTGGAAGAACGAGCTGTTCGCGTGCATGTAGGCGATCTCCTTGCCCAGATCGCCGACTCCGTTGGAGTCGGCGACGGGGGCCACCTGCACGTGCTCAGCACGCCGATCGTCCGGCTAGCGGACGCTGACCGAACAGACTGAGAGGTCCCGTGGTGCTCCCGTCGCGCTCAGCCGCCGGTTGCGGCCGAATTTGAAGGCCTCGGGGTCGAGCGCCTCGCGGGCGGACTCGGAGACCAGCACCTGGCCCCCCTTGGCGGCCTCGCCGACCCGTGCAGCGATGTTGACGTCGACCCCGAGGTAGTCGCCGCCAACCCTCCGGGGACGTCCGAGATGGACGCCGGCGCGAAGCGCCGGCGTGTGTCCATTCACCTCGATCTGACCGAGGGCGCGCTGCGCCTGAAGGGCGGCCTGAACCGCCTCCTGGGCGGCGCGAAACACGGCCATGGCGCCGTCGCCGAGCCGCTTCACCAGATTGCCACCGTGGACGGAGATCGCCGTGTCCTCCGCGGCGGCGACCTGGCTCAGCAGTTCGAGCGCCGCCTCGTCGCCGACGTCGAGCGCCCAGGAGGAGAAGCCCACGATGTCGGTGAACATGATCGCGACGTCCACGTTGCCCCGACCCCGGCCCTGCGCCTCGGACAGCGCCTGCCACGCTTGCAGAGCGCCGAGCCCCAGCTCGCGAACGGCGCTCGGCCGCTCCCGCTGGACCTCGGACACCAGGCGCCCGATCCGCTGCGGGACCTGGGTGCCGGTGGTCGACAGCGGGTCGCCGTAGTCGTCGCCGGGCAGGAGTTGCCGGATGAACTTGGCCGTCGCCACGAGCTGGGGCTTGGAATCGGTGCGGCGAGCTCGCTCTCGGAGCTTGCCCGGCTTGCGAGGAGGGCCCGGCAGCCGGCCGCTCGAATCCCGATCGTCGCTCACAGCGCGCAATCGTCGCCCATTTCGCCCCCGCGCGCTTCGCGGCTGCGCGTGCGTACAGTCGCGGAATCACTCATCTACCCTCCCTAGCCTCCAAGCGCCGCCCGTGACTGAATTCGAAGGCCTGCCCGATTCGCGCACCAGCCTCCGCGGCCTCACCGAGGAGGGCCACGAGGCGTGGCTGATCCGCGGGATCGCGGGCAAGCTCTACCGCTGTCCCGGTTGCCACGGCGAGATCTCGATCGGCACTGACCACGTGGTCGTTCAGTACGTGCGGCGGGCCGGCGGCTCCGACCATCACCACTGGCACCGCCGCTGCGCGGAGGACCTCCTGGTCCCGGAGCTTCGCGGGATCAAGCCCGTGCGCGCCGCCGCCTCGACCCGGTCCCGGCTCGAGACGCGCGCCCGCCGGCCCGCGGGGCGCCGGCAAAGGCGCTGACGGAAGGCCGAAGATGAGCGAGCCAGAGGCTTGGGCACCGCCGTTCGACTCGCTCGACTTCCTGTACATGCCGAGCCGGGCCGTGGCCGCGGACCTGGCGTTCTATAGAGACGACCTCGGCGCCGAGGTCGTGTTCGCGATCGAGGCCTTCGCCGCCCGGGTCGCGCAAGTGAGGTTGAGCCAGGACGAGCCGCGACTTCTGCTCGCCGATCACCTGGAGGGCGAAGCCGCGGTGCTGGTCTACCGAGTGGCCGATCTGGACGCCGCCCTCGCCGAGCTCGAGCGGCGCGGCCTGACGATCGACGCCCGGTTCGGGATCCCGCACGGACCGTGCGCGGCGGTCCATACGCCCGGCGGTCAGAGACTGGCGGTCTACGAGCTCAAGCGTCCCGAGGCCGACC
>VAYK01000052.1:10897-11511 GCA_005884985.1 Actinomycetota bacterium
GCTCGAGCAGCCGTTTCCCGACCCGCGCTACCTGATCAGTCCCTGCGCCTACGTGGTCGGGCTGCTCGACGATCTGGTCATCCGCGAGCTCGAACTCGAGCGGCACGGCTACCGGGTGTTGATGGTCGACCCCAACCTCTGGAGCCCGCTCCCCGACGGCACGTCGGTCGCGCTGTTCCTCGAGCAGGAGCGCACGGTCACCCACCTGCGCGAGAACGACTTCTCCGAGCAGGACATCGGCGGCATGATCGCCTACGCCGAGCTGTTCGAGCGGTTGCGGCGGCTGCTTCGTGGCGGTCCTCGCGATACCTGGGTAGGCGCCTCGCCGACCCGGGATGAGCTGGAGGAGCTTCTCGGCCACGACGACGAGTTGATCTCGGTCGTGTTCGAGGAGTCGATCGCCGAGACGCTCGATCGCTACGTCGACGACGAACGCATCAAGCATGCACTCTTCGGCCAGGGCGTGATCGGCGCCTTCGCGGGCCCCCGCGACCCCGGCACGGCGTCCGTGAGGCTGATGCACCACCAGGGGGACCTGCTCGGGCATGGGTCGTTCTGGGGGTATGTCGAGGGCGGCATGGGCCGCGTGTCGTTCGCGATCGCCCAGGCGGCCC
>VAYK01000052.1:11574-19245 GCA_005884985.1 Actinomycetota bacterium
CGGATGCGGCGCCCGCGTTCTATCGCGAGCGAATCGACGCCTGGCAGATGGACTCGCCGGTGGTCAAGCTGAACGCCGGGCTTCACAAGCTGCCGACGTTCACGGCCGCGGGTGGCGCGTACGCGCACCACGCGATGGTCTCGATCACAGCGGGGCTCGACGCCGCTCAGGAGGCCGCCGACGCTTGCTGGCGGGGCCAGCCCTCGATCGGCTTCGCCGAGCTCTACTTCCAGACCGCCTACGACTCCTCGGTGGCGCCGCCGGGGCGCCACACGATGAGCGTCTTCGCCCAGTACGCGCCCTACGAGCTCGCCGAGGGCGACTGGGAGTCGCGGCGAGGGGAGATCGGGGAGCGGATCCTCGACGCGATCGCCGTCTACGCGCCCGATGTCCACGAGTGCGTGGAATTCCTGGAGGTCCTCGGGCCACCCGACGTCGAGCGGCGCATCGGCCTCACCGGCGGTCACATCTTCCAGGGCGAAGCGCTTCCGGAGCAGATGTGGGACCGCCGCCTCGATCACAGAACCCCGGTCGAGGGGCTCTACCTCTGCGGTGCGGCCACTCATCCCGCGGGCTCGGTGATCGCGATCAACGGCCGCAATGCCGCGATGGCCGTGCTCGACGACGGTTGAGTTCACCGATCCCCGGGCCGGGGATTTGTCCCGTCGCGGCTGGTTCCTGCCGTTAGGCCTCGAGGATCATCCCCTCCGGCCCCAGGTTGATCACCCGCGTCGGCCCGATCCTGGATTCCTCACCCCAGCTCTCGTGGACGTGGCCGCAGAGCGCCAGGCGCGGGCGCCTGCTCTCGATCGCGCGGAGCACCGCTTCGCTGCCGAGGTGCTTGCCGCCGCCGCCGACGTCGACGTGACCCCGCGGCGGGGAGTGAACCGCGAGCACGCACCCTTCGGGACACGCCTCCAGCATCTCGGCGGCCGCCTCCTCGGTGAGGTCGAAGCTCCAGTCCCAGGGGGTCACCGGGACGCCCGCGCCGAGGCCGAAGAAGCGGACCCCGTCGATCTCCGTCCCCTCGCCGTGAAGGACCACGGCCTGCTTCCAATCGGCGCATGCCTCGCGCAGCGCGTCGTCGGTCTCGTTATTGCCGGGGACGAGCACAGCTGGCGCCTCGATCGCGCGAAGCGCTTCGATCGCGTCCTCGAGGCCCGTGTGCACGGAGGCGAAGTCCCCGACGCCCACCACCACGTCCGCCTCGGCGCTGCTCTCCGCCAGGCGCTGCGCCTGACCGAGGTCGGTGTGCAGGTCGCTGAACGCCAGCAGCTTCACGTCGCCGCCCGTACCCGCGCCCGCGCCACGCGAAACCGGCTCGCCTCGTCGTAGGTGTGCTTGCCCGGAAGCGCCATCAAGCCCCTGATCGCCCAACCCCGTGGTCAGGCTCGAGCCGCGCGGCGAGCTCCAGCGTTGTCGCGTCGAGCTCCCGCTCGCTCAGCTGGTAGCGCTGTCCCAGCCTGGAGAGGATTGCCTTCTCGACCGCGTCCAGATTCACGTTGCCGATTTCGTCCTCGACACAGCCGGCGGTCGCCGGATCCCACTCCAGGCCAAGAGCGTCGTAGACCGGCACCAGCACCTGGCGGATTCGCTCGCTCTCGCCGACCACGACCACCGCGCCGCGATGGGCTGCGCCAGCGATCAGCCGCTGGCCGATGCCGACCAGCTTCGTGCGCCCGCGGGCGTTGACGCTCCAGGCGCCCGGGCAGTACTCGCCGGGGACTTCGCCGACCCGCGCGTCGATGCCCAGCCCGCCGAGCGCGGCAGCGAGCAGCTCGGCCATCTCCCGGAACCGCTCCGTCGTGCGGGCCATTGGGCGGGAGTCGGGGACCGCCCACGAGCAGGCCAGCGTTTGCTCGTGGAAGGCTGCGGCACGGCCACCGGCGAGGCGTAGCACCGGCTCGAACCCGGCCTCGCGAGCGGCGCCAACGGCAGCCTCAAAGCCCGGGCTGGCGCGATCCTGGCGCGAGAAGGCGAGGATCGGCCCGGGGCGTTGGAGGCGAAGCGTTGCGGGCAGCTCGCCAGCGGCGACCCGGATCAGGATCGCGTGCGAGACCGCCGTGCCGAAGACGGGACGGCCGGGGAAGGCCCGGCGCACGACGCATAGAGACGGCTGAGTCACGTGAGGGAAGTGTTGCGTGCGTGAGACACCATGACCAAGGCCCGAACACAAGCCATCAAGGGAATCTGCCAGCCGCGAAAACGCCGCGAGCGGGCGGGCCACGCCCTCGAGTTTGAGCAGCCGCTCATAAACTTCGCTAAGGCGCGAAAATCCGCCGACGAGGAAAGCGCTGCAAATCCGCGGTTTTTCGAGCTTAGCTTCTGCGCGGATGGGCCGAGCGTGACCGTCGTCACACATAAATGCTCGTTCGCCTGCCACTCTGCCCGCCGTTCACGGTAAAGCCCCTCGGGCACGCGCTGTCGATCGGCGCGCTGAAACCAGACCGCCCAGGGGACTAGGAGGCCCGGTCAGGCCGAGCGCCCAGCGACGGCGGGCGCCGCAACCGTGCGGCGCCGTTCACCGTCGGCGCGCGGCCACGCCACAACGGCGCCGGGAGGCACCGAACGGAGGTGGCTCATCCGTGTCCGTCGCAAGAAGAAAACTGATCGCGGCCGCCACCGCCCTCGGGCTGTGCCTCAGCGTCGTGACCCAGGCCATTGGCGCCCCTGCCCACCCCCCGGCGAAGCAGCGGTCGGGCGCGCGGCAGTCGGGCGCCACGCACGCCCAGCGCGCCGAGCTCGGCATTCTCGACTGGCCCGGCCACCGCCTCCAGAGGTCGCTCGAGGTGGCGCGCCGCCAGGTCGAAAGGACCCAGGCGTCGCGCGCCGGCGAGTCCACGCACGGCAGCGCGAGCGGCTATCCGACGCCCGAGTCGGTCGGCGTCTCGAGCGCCACGCTCGACGCGATCGCCTCCTGTGAGTCGGGTGGCAACCCGGCCGCGGTCTCAGCTGACGGCACCTACCGCGGCAAGTACCAGTTCGACTACGGAACCTGGGCGTCGGTTGGCGGATCGGGCGACCCCGCTGCTGCGCCCGAGGCCGAGCAGGACTACCGCGCCGCGCTGCTGTATGTCCGCGCCAGCTCGAGTCCGTGGCCGATCTGCGGTAGCTGACCCCTCGGCTGGGCCGGCACCCCCGGCTTTCATCCGCCGCGCCAGCTAAGCGTGAGGAAGCGGGTTGCCGATGACTACGCCGTGGACGTGACCCGGTACGCGCTCGTGCGGGGAGCCCGCCAAACGCGAGGCTCGCTGGCGCGCTTGAATGGCGACCCGTGGCCGGTGCTGCGGAGCTGGATCGCGGGCGGCGTCGCCGTCGCTATCGTGCTGCTCAGCGTGGTCTGGATCATCTCGTCCGTGGCCCGACCCGACCCGACGCCGCTCTCGATCCCGGGCGTCACCGACGCGCCGAACGCCGCCGCCGTGCTCCAGATCCTGTACGGGAACTCGCTCGTCCTGGCGCTGCACGCGTTCGCCTGCGTGGCGGGCTTCATCGCCGGAGCCTCTCTCCCGCTGTCCGCCGAGCAGCGCACCGGCGTCTGGCGCTGGATCCACCAGAAGGCAAGGCCGGTGGCGTTTGCCTGGGTGATTGCCGTGACCTGCTTCTCGCTGGCGACGCAGGCCTACGCCCTGGGCTCGACCGGGGCCACGCTGGCCTCCCAACTCCATGTCTCCACTGGAGTGCTGATGCTGACCGTGCTGCCGCACGCGCTTCCCGAGCTGACCGCGCTCTTCCTGCCGCTCGCCGCGTGGACGATCGCTTCTCGAAAGGGAGACTGGGGGAGTCTTCTCGCGGCCACGGTGGCGACCGTCGCCGTCGCGATCCCGACGCTCATGCTCGCCGCCCTCTGGGAGACGTACGTCTGGCCGCACATCCTCGAGGCCGTGTCGCCGATCGCCTAAGAGCCCGTTTCAGGCTCTAAGCCGCTTCGCCTTTCTCCTTGCGCACGGTGACGGTCTCGGCGCCCAGCAAGGCGCGCCGGAACACGTGCTGCTCGTCCTCGAACAGAAATCCCCACAGGTGACGGCGCTCGAGCAGGGTGCGGCGCTTGGTCTCGAGCACCGCCTTGCGCGGCAATCCGGCGATCCGCTGGCCGAGCTCGAGGCCCCGGGCCACCACGTCGGTCTGCACCACCTCGCGGACAATGCCCAGCCTCTGCGCCTCCTCCGCCTTCACCAACCGGCCAGTGAGGCAGAGCTCCTGGGCGACCGTCGCCGGGAGCACGGCGCGGGCGGCCGCATAGCTGGGCGGAATGCCCTTCGGCAGCTCGGGATAGCCGAAGATCGCCGCGGACGAGGCGATCCTCAGGTCACACAGCAGCGCCAGCGCGAAGCCACCGGCGATGGCCGGGCCGTTGACCGCGGCGACGATCGGGCGGCGGCAGCCGCCGACCGCCTCGAAGGCGATCGTGCTCGTCTCGACCAGCTGCTTGCGGTGCTCGAGGTCGCCGCCGAACTGCTTGGTGTCCATCCCGGAGCAGAACGCGGTGCCCGCGCCGGTGAGCACGACGCAGCCCACCCTCTGGTCACCGGACAGGTGGCCGAAGGCCTCGGCGAGCTCGCGCCGCAGCTCGATGGAGAGCGCGTTTCGCTGCCCGGGGCGACGCAGGGTGACGAGCGCGACCTGCTCGTGGCGCTCGATCGTCAGTAGTCCGGCCACGCGCGGATGCTATCCACGACTCGCCTAAGCGGCTCGGCGGAGAACCCGTGTGCTGGTGTGGCGCCAGGGCAGAAGCCATGGGGCGTGCTCCCGCATCAACTGCAAGTGGCATGCCTCACACGTACATTCGGGTACCAACAGACCCGTGGCCCTGCACCTAGGCGGTATGTCGCCAGACACCCGTGCGGCGGGGCACATGGCAGCTCGCGGAGACGACTCGACCTGGGGGCATCCTCCGCACGAAGGTACCCACCCGACCAGACGCGACTCGCCGCCGCCGGATCAGAGGCCGGCTGAAGAGGCTCGCGCCTGACACACTCCGCCGGTGAGCACTGACGGCGCCAGGGAAGCGGAGAGCGCCGCCGGCCCCGACGAGCGCGGCAGCACTCCCGCAGAGGCCGTCGGGCCGGCCAGGGTCCGGGCACCCACGCGTGGCAACCGCAGGCTCGAGGCCCTGCTCGACGGGGTCAACGCAGACGCGGAGCTGCGGGGTTGGTGGCACATGGCCCAGGTGACCTCGGAGCGGCTCGGGATGTCGGACCATTCCTGGGTTCACGTGCAGATCGTGCTCAACATCGGGCTGCGCCTGCTGCGGCTCCTGGCCAAGGCCGGGGTCGAGCCGGCGATGGTCACCGACCACGGGATGGGCCGGCGCGACGCCGAGGTCGTGGTCGCCGCCGGCGCGCTCCTGCACGACGTCGGCATGTCCATCCACCGCACCGACCACGAGGCCTACAGCCTGTTCCTCGCCGCGCCGAAGCTGCGGCAGCTGCTGGAGGGGGTCTACGAGGAGCCGGAACGCACCGTCGTCGTCTCTGAGGCCCTGCACTCGATCATCGGCCACCGGCGCCGAGGCGAGCCGTACACGCTCGAGGCCGGAGTGGTGCGGGTCGCCGACGCGCTCGACATGGCCCATGGACGCTCTCGGGTGCCGGTCGAGTCGGGTCGGCTCGGCATCCACGCCCTGTCCGCCGCCGCGATCGACGAGGTGGCGATCGAGGCGGGCGCCGACCGCCCGGTGAGGATCGAGATCAAGATGAACAACTCGGCGGGCGTCTTCCAGGTCGACGATCTGCTGGCGACGAAGCTGCGCGGGACGCCGCTCGAGAGCCACCTCGAGGTCGTCGCGACGATCGAGGGTGAGACCGAGAAGCGGCTGCTCAGCGAGTTCCGGCTACCCGAGGGTTAGCGTCAGCAGTCGGGTTCCACGCGGATTGCCTCGCGAAGCAGATCCTCGTCGAATCATCGCGGTCGAGGCTTGCGGGCCCGCACGATCGCCGAGCCGGCATGCCGGTGGACACGGTGGGTCTCGCGGATCTCGATCTGCTCGAGGCCTGCAGCCGCCAGCTCGCTTCGGAAGTCGCCCTCGGTCAGTGCGCCGGCGATGCAGCCCGTCCACTGCCGCAGGTCGCGGCGCGTTGCCTCGTCCATCTCCGGATCGGCGACCACGTCGGTGACGGCGAAGCGCCCACCCGGGCGCAGGATGCGAACGGCCTCGCGGAAGACCCGAGGCTTGTCAGCGGAGAGGTTGATCACGCAGTTCGAGATGATCACGTCGACCGATTCGCCGGGCAGCGGGATCTCCTCGATCGTGCCCTTGAGGAACTCGACGTTCTCCACACCGGCCTGGCGCTGGTTGTGGCGTGCGAGTTCCAGCATCTCGTCGGTCATGTCGAGACCGTAGGCCTTGCCACCCGGGCCTACCCGGCGAGCCGACAGGAGAACGTCGATCCCTCCGCCGGAGCCGAGATCGAGAACGACCTCCCCCTCGTGCAGCTCCGCCACGGCCGTCGGGTTTCCACAGCCCAGCGACGCAAGCTTCGCCGCGTCGGGCAGCGAGTCCCGCTCCTCGCCGGAGTAGAGCTCGGCGCCGAAGACGCCCCTCTCCTGGTCCCCCGCGGCGTTCGTCCCGCAGTTACACGAGGACTCCGGGGCGCCGCAGCAACTGGCCGCGCCGGCACTTGCGGCCTTGGCTGCCTCGGCATAACGCTGGCGCACCGTCTCGCGGATGTTTTCGGTCGTCCGGGTGGAGCTGCTCATCGGCCCTCCTTGTGCGCGGTCACGATCTCAGTGGGGAAGAGCATCTGCGACAGGTACTCGCGCGAGACGCCGACGAAGTTCAGCTCGCGCAGGACTGGCGCCGCGAGGACCCCGCGGCAGTTGGCGGTGAGCACGAGCCCCCGCCCATACGCCCAGTCCCAGATGCGGTGCCGACGTCGCTCGCCCTTGGTCATGTTCGAGAGGACGAGCCTCCCGCGGGGTCGCAACACGCGCTTGAACTCCGCGAGAGCGCCAGGGATGTCATCGCGCGGAAGTAGATCGAGCATGTAGCCGTTCACCAGCAGGTCGACGCTCTCGTCCTCGATCGGCAGCTCCAATGCACTGCCTTCGATCACCTCGACCTCCTCCGTGAGCCCGGCCCGCTCCAGGCGTCGGCGGGTCTGGGCGAGCATGCCCTCGGAGATCTCGACGCCGACGGTGCGTCCGCCAAGGTTGGCGCGCGCGAGACGCACCAGCTGCACGCCGGTTCCGGTAGCGACCTCGAGAACGTCCTCGCCTGGCCGAACGCTCGCCAGCTCGAGCACGCGTCGGCGTGATTTCGACTCCGTCGCCCGGGCCCAAGCCTCGTAGACCGGCGCAAGCCGCGTGTAGACGCGCGGGACCCGCTCTGGGGCGTCCTTGGCCTCGAGAACCACGTCGCGCCAGCTCTGGCGGGGCGTGGCTAGCCGGCCAGCCATGCCGAGAGCTCCTCGACCGCGTCGCGGTTGACGTAGTAGTAGGCCCACAGGCCCCGGCGCTCCGAGCCGACGATGCCCGCCTCGCGCAGCACCTTGAGGTGGTGGGAGACCGTGGGCTGGGAGAGCTCGAACAGCGGCACCAGCTCGCACACGCAGACCTTGCCGGCGTGCTTTCGCAGCACGTCGACCAGCTGCAGGCGGATCGGATCGCCGAGGGCCTTGGCGAGGGCGGCCAGACGCTCGGCCTCGCGGCGCTCGACGTCCGGGTAGACGA
>VAYK01000050.1 GCA_005884985.1 Actinomycetota bacterium
AGCAGCTCGTCGAGGTGGGCCTGGCCCAGCACGCTGCGCAGGGTGGTCTGGGCCATCTGGCTCGTCGCGTAGAGGTAGTTCTCGACCTGCACGATGGCCTGCACCGGATGCACGACGCGGAAGTAGACGACCGCGTTCACCTTGACGCTGACGTTGTCCCTCGTGATCACGTCCTGCGGCGGCACGTCGAGCACCACCGTGCGCAGGCTGACGCGCACCATGCGGTCGATGGGAAAGGCCACGATGACGAGGCCGGGCCCCTTGGGCACGGGCAGGAGCTTGCCCAGGCGGAAGACGACGCCGCGCTCGTACTCGTTCAGGACCTTGACGGAGAGGAGCAGCCAGAAGACGAAGAGGAAAGCGATGACGCCGTACTCCATTACGTTCCCTTCCGGACCTTCAACGTCAGCCCATCGACACCGGTGACGGTGACCTTCTCCAGCCCTCCGGCGCGAGGTCGGTGTCGGCGACTCCGCGCTGTCCGAGGAGCGCGGCCTCTCCCGTGAGGGGACGGCGGCGCTGGGCCTGGATGACGAGCCGCACCAATGCGATGGTCCCCCCGCCCATGAGGAGGGCCGCCGGCACGAGCGTACGCAGCGGCACCCGCATCTCCTTGAAGGGCGAGTCGACCAGCATGAATGCGCCCAGCATCATCGCCGCCAGCCCGCCCGCGGTCAGCATCCCGTAGGAATGGACCTTGGCTTCCGCCGCGAAGAGACCGACCGCGAGCAGGATGAGCAGCACGCCCGCCCAGTTCACCGGGATGATCTGGGCGGCAAACAGGAACAGGATGAGGCAGAACACGCCCAGCACGCCCGGGAAGAGCATACCGGGATGGCTGATCTCGGCGCCGAGCCCGGCCAGCGCGCCCAGCAGCAGCAGGAACAGGATCTCGGGACTCGCCACCGCGGCCAGGATGCCCTGCCGCCAGTTCATGCGCACCGGCGTGAGCGGCTGGCCGGCGACGTGCAGCGTGACCTTGGTCCCGTCGAAGCGCGTGACCTCGCGACCTTCGATCGCGGCCACCAGCGCGGGCACGTCGCCCACCACGAGGTCGATGAGGTGGCCCTCGAGCGCCTCGCGCTCGGTGAAGGACTTGCTTTCCACCACCGCCTGCTCCGCGAGGGAGGCGTTGCGGCCGCGCCGCTCGGCCTTGCTCCGGATATAGGCCGCGGCGTCGGAGGTGACCTTCTTCGACATCACCTCGTCCATCGCCCCTCCCATCCCCGAAACCGGATGGGCGGCGCCGATGTTGGTGCCGGGAGCCATGGCGGCCACGTCCGCGACGACGGTGATGAGGAAGCCGGCGGAGGCGGCGCGCGCTCCGGAGGGACCGACGAAGACCGCCACCGGAACGCGCGAGTTGAGCATCGCGTCGATGATCTGCCGCATCGACGTGTCGAGGCCGCCCGGCGTGTCGAGCCTGAGCACGACGAGGGGCGCGCCCGCGGCCGCGGCGCGATTGATGGCCGACACCACGTGCGCGGCGCTGATCGCATGCACGACGCCGGTCAGCTCGACGACGGGAATGTCGGCCGGAGCCGGGGCGGCGAAAGCGGCGGCGGCGAGGGTCAGCGGGACGAGGCGTCGGCAGATCCCGACGGACACGCGGAAGTGTAACGGCCCCAATGGCTTCCTGTCAATGGACTGAGGACGGCCGACTACCCGCGCGGAGGCCGAGCGGCGTAGAATCGGGATCATGTTTGGAACACTCGGCGGACCCGAGGTCATCCTGATCCTCGTCGTTGCCCTCATCGTGTTCGGCCCGCGCCGTCTCCCCGAGATCGGTAAGAGCATGGGCAAGATGCTGGCGGAATTCCGGAAGGCGTCGAACGACTTCAAGCGCACCATCGAAGACGAGCTCGAAGCGGAAAAGACCAAGGAATCGCCGTCCGCGCCGATCTCGCCGCCCGCGACCGCCGACACCGTGCCGGCCGTAACGGAGGTGACGGCGGCGGAGGGGACGGCGCCGGAGGCGGCCGCGGCAGTGGTGGCGGAGGCCTCGTCCACTCCCGCGCCCCCGGCGGACTCTTCGGCGACGAGCGGAGGCACGCCGGAGTCCGAGCCGCACCTCGAACGACCAGCGGAGCCCGTCGTCAGCCGCGATCATTCCGCGGACAAGAGCTAGGCCGCGGACGGGATGGCCGCGATCAGCCCGGACCGGATGACGTTCCTGGAGCACCTGGACGAGCTCCGGGTGCGCCTCATGCACAGCCTCGGCGCGCTCGTCGTGGGAACGATCGTCTGCTGGGGGTTCCACGAGCGCATCTTCCACTTCCTGACCCAGCCCCTGCGCAACGCCTACCCGGCGGTGAAGTTCATCACCACGGGGCCGACCGAAGCCTTCATGATGTACATGAAGATGTCGTTCTTCGTCGGCATCTTCCTGGTCGCGCCCTACATCCTCTACCAGGTCTGGGCCTTCATCGCTCCCGGCCTCTACGCGCACGAGAAGGCCTACGCGGTGCCGTTCATCGTGGCCGGATCGCTCTTCTTCCTCCTCGGCGGCGGATTCGGCCACTACATCCTGTTCCCCACCACCTTCAAGTTCCTCTACGAATTCGCGGGCGACGACATGCAGTTCCTGCCCAAGGTGGACGAGTACTTCGAGTTCTATTCCTGGTTCCTGCTCGGGCTCGGCCTCGTGTTCCAGATCCCGGTGGTCATCTTCGTGCTCGCCCGCATCGGAATCGTCACTCCGGGATTCCTGATGCGGCAGTTCAAGTTCGCGGTGCTCGTCTCGTTCATCGTGGCCGCGATCGTCACGCCCAGCGCCGATGTGGTGAACCAGACGCTCCTCGCGCTGCCGATGATGGGCCTCTACCTGCTCGGCGTGCTGGTGGCGTGGATGTTCGGGCGAGCGCGACGCAAGCCGGATGGCCCGACGGGCCTCAGCTCGACGACGTAGGAGGCACGCGCGATCGGGTAGTAGACCTCGCAGTCCTTGTCTTCCTTCGCCGTGCAGGGCGGGACCTTCTCCGCGAGATGCACGACCTTGTGGTCGGCGTCCAACCACAGGATGTCGATGGGGAACTTGCAGTTCTTCATCCAGATCCCGTGGAAGTCGGGGCGCTCGAACAGGAACAGCATCCCGTGGTCGAGGGGCAGGGACGGACGGAACATGAGGCCCATGGCGCGGTCCTCGTCTTTGACCATCACCTCGGTCTGGAGCACCTTGCCCGAGGGCAGGGTCAGCGGGATGACGGCGGGACGCCCGCCCGCGCGAGCGGAGGGCAGGGCAAGGAGAGCGAGAGCGAGGAGAAAAGCAGCCACGCGCATTGGTAGACCTTACTGTCCTCTCTGGCGGTGGTCCGCCGAGTTTCCAGCAAGACCCCCTTTCAAACCGTGCGTGCAGATTTCCCGCACACGGCTTACCGGTGGTCTCTCGCGTGACAGCATTACGCCGCCTCCGGGTACTGGATGGTTCCGCGTAGACGGTGCAGCCCGAGGGCGTGGAAGAAATCGCGAGTCCACTGTTGGGCGTCACCCGGGCGCAGGTTGCGACCCTTACACTTCACCATGAAGCGATGGAGCCGCCACCACGCATAGGTGTCGATCTGTATGAATTTCTGGGCCGCGTTCCCGGTGCGGAAATAGTTGCCCCAGCCGCGGAGCACGGGGTTGAGATCGGCGAGGATGACCCGCACGTCCTTTACCCCGGACCGGTTCCTTCCGGTCAGCTCCTTCACGCGCTGTCGGACCCGCTTCATGCTGCGAAGAGACGGCCAGCGCTGGAGGAAGTAGACACGCTTACGCGCCTTCTCCCAGATCGGACCGCTCATCCGCTTCCGCAGGTGACAGCCGAGGAAGTCGAAGCCCCTCTTGCCCCACGAGAGATCGACCCGCCTCGTCTTTCCCGGGTGCAGTTCGAGACCGAGCCGGTCCAGGACCTTTCGGACCCTGGACTCGGCCTCCTCACACGCCTTCGCCGTGCCGCACAGCACGACAAAGTCGTCCGCGTAGCGCACCAGCATGCCCAAGTGGGCACACCGTTTCATCCACACAGTGTCGAGGACGTGCAGGTAGATGTTCGACAGGAGCGGTGAGATGACTCCACCCTGCGGAGTGCCCGAGAGCAGCGCCACCTCGCGTCCGTCTTCCATCGCCCCCGCACGCAGCCACTGCCTCAGCAGCTTCAGCACACGACGATCCGAGACGCGCCGAGACACGAGCACCATCAGTTTCTCGTGGTCGATGCTTCCGAAGTAATCCCGGATGTCGGCGTCGAGCACGTGGTTCGCACCCGTGGCCCCGAGCTTCCGGATCGTCTCCAGAGCGCCCAGAGCCCCACGCCGAGGCCGAAAGCCGTACGAGCACGGAAGAAACTCCGCCTCGAAGATCGGCTCCAGTACCAGCGTCGCCGCCATCTGGACCACACGGTCCCTGACCGTCGGAATGCCGAGCGGCCGCTTCTTCCCGTCCGCCTTGGCTATGTACCGGCGCAAGACCGCTCTTGGCCGGTACGCGCCTGCGCGGAGCTCCGTGCCGATCTCCTCCACGAAACGATCGACGCCGTAGCTCTCGACCTCTGAAAGAGTCTGGGCATCGACTCCCGCAGAGCCCTTGTTCCGTCTCACCCGCCTCCATGCCTCCCACAGGACGTCACTCCGGTGGATGCGGTCGAATAGCGCATGGAAGCGGCGACCCGGCGACCGCTTGGCCGCCACGCACAGCCGGCGTCGGAGTTGTCGCACTTTGTCCGCAGGCTCAGGCCCGCGGGGGAATTTGGGACCGGACTTGCCGGCCATGCCCTCGCGCTTACCCCTTCCGCCGGCACGACCACCGCAGGGGCCCTTCCCTCCCGCCGCGTTGTTCGTCGCGACGATCGCCGGTACTACTGCCCCCTCGGACTCCCGCTGCCCAGCGCCCGTTTTCACCGTCGGCTTATACGGGCCACCTTGCCGCGACCACGGCCGCGCAGACGGGTCTCTCCTCTTCCGCTCCAATCCTTGCTCGCGTGCTGCTCCCTCTACCCCGGAGGGACCCACTGCACTTTCTGCTCCGGTCCTCTGCGCAGCGGACGTGGCCTTCGCGGTGACATGAGCCGCTCGGCTCCCCCATTGTTCATCTGACGAGGCTGCAGGATTCACTTCATGTTGCGGCCCGCGAGCTCGCTCCCTCCGTAGAGGCTCTTGACGCCCCGCTTGGGACACGGGGCTCTCGCCCCGCGCCTGGGGCCTGCTACCCGGCGCTCCGGTGCTTACCGGGACGGGACTCTCACCCGTTGGATCGGCGCAGCGCGAGTGCGGTTGCCCACGACGGCTACTGCCGCCCTCTTGAGGACGCACCATGCGTCGATGGTACCGGAGTCGCCTCCGCGAGGGCAACGCGCCGCGTCAACCCGCCGTACGGAGGGCCCGCCAGGTGACGGCGCCCAGCGCGGTGACCACGGCGACGAGTCCCATCCAGAGAAGCAGCGGGCTCCTCTCCGTCCAGGGTGGCGGCGCGGGCGGAGCGACGGGCATCGCCTGCGGCGCGAGGAGCGCAGCCGGCTGGGCACGCGCCGCGAACAGCGCGGGATCGCCCGCCGTGCGCGCGAGGTCGTACGTGGGTGCGGAGAGGCGCAGGTCGCCATACCGCAGCCGGTACTGACTCCCCGGCCGGGCCTCGAAGACGAGTCGTTCGACGGGCACGAAGGCGGTCGCGCCTCGGATGGCGAGGGGGTGGTCATTGCGGTTGCGGATTCGCAGCCGGAGCACGCGCTCGCGGCCGGTCACGTCCACGCGCAAGCCTTCGCGGAGGGTGCCGGCCTCGTCGTAGCGATAGAGCGCGCACTCTCCCAGATACCGCCAGGCCAGGGGAAGGCCCGGCGCCCCTTCGCGGGGAGGAGGTGGGTCCAAGCGGGCCTCCACCACGACGCCGCGGAAGAAGACGGGATCGGCCACGTCCAGCGCGAGACCGCGAAAGGGCTGATGGCGTGCGCCGAGGTCGAGGGTGAGGATGGTCTCTCTCGCGCGCGCGTCCTCGGTGCGGGTGAGGCGAGGGGCGAGCTTCACCTCACGGGGCCGCCGTTTCTCCGCGGGGCGGGTCGAGGCCTCGAGGATCTCGGTCCTCTCCGGGTCGTCCGGCCCGTTGTAGACGGTGACGCGGAGCACCGGGAAGTTGTTCTCGGGCAGCGCCACCGTCTCGTAGCGCGCGGGAGCCGGACCGGGCACGGCGAAGACGTACGCGGAGTCCGTGAGCGTCGCCCAACGCGGATCGTCGCGGGCCCGCCCCTCGACCTTCACGCGCCGCCGGAAGTTGTCCCCGCTGAGGGTCAACGTGAGCTGCGACTTCAAGGTGGGCCCGCCGAAATCGAGCGTGGCCTCCGCCTGCCGCCCCCGCGTGAACGCGCGGTTGACGATGTTCGGGCGCTGCTCGGGCCGCACGCTCTCGTCGAAGGCGCGCTCGACCAGGTAGGGCACCTCGGTGCCGGCGGCATCGAGCAGGCGCAGGTCGCCGAGATCCTCGCGAGCGCCCTCGTAGACGGCCGAGTCGAGGGTCAGGGCCACGCGGCCGGGAGCGGGCACCACGATGATCCGTTCGACGGCCGCGGCCGTCGCGATCCCGGGCGACAGGGCCAGCGCGGCCGCCGCCGTCAGCGCCCCTCTCACGCGGCCTCGCGCGTCGCCAGCCGCTCGCGGAAGCGCAGGTTCAGATAGGCGCCCGCGGTCAGGAGCACGGCCAGGGCGAGGAACGCGAGCATGCGGTACGGGAGCGAGAAGCTGGAGAGGTCCCAGAAGACCACCTTGCCCGCCGTGAGCGCGAACAGGCCGTACGCGCAGTAGAAGAGCGGGTGGCTGCGCAGGGCGAGGCCCGCCGCGAGGAGGGCGGTCGCGAAGACCGTCCAGAGCACCGACACCGCGAGCCCGCCGACGCGGCGCGCGTCCTGGGCGGCCACGAGGTCCCCCGCGCGATCGGCCCGCACCGCCTGCTGGCCGAACGTGCCGCTCGTCTCGCTCGTGAGCACGCCAAAGAGCAGCACGAGGGCTACCGCCGCCAGCAGGGGCCGGATCGCGCGATCGGGCGCGCCCGCGTCGGCGCCGGTTTCCCGGGTGAGGAGCAGGGCCACGCCCATCGCGGCGATCACGAACATCCAGGTGGCGAATCCCGCGTTGAAGACGGGATCGAAGGCCCCCCGGTGCAGCGGGAGGTGCCGAGCGAAGAGCCGCATCGTGGCCAGGCCCAGCACACCGTATCCGCCCAGGCGGGCGAGCGCGGACTGGAAGCGCAGAGAGAGCCAGAGCAGGAGGACGCCCTCGACCGCCCACGCCAGCGTGATGCCGTGGAGGCCGAGCTGGACGGGAATGGCGACGGTGAGGAACGACGCGGCCAGCCCCAGCAGTACGCGCGCCTGTGGCACGTCACCGCGACCTCCGTGGAGCGCGGCCAGGCCCGTCACGAGGTAGAGGACGGCCAGGGCGACGGAAGCGAGGCCCAGCATCCTCGGG
>VAYK01000051.1 GCA_005884985.1 Actinomycetota bacterium
TGGCGATCACCGTCAACCTCCTCGCCGCCGCGCTGGCGCTCTCGGGGCTGCTCGGCTACGTGTTCGTCTACACGCTGTGGCTGAAGCCGCTCACGCCGCAGAACATCGTCATCGGGGGCGCCGCCGGAGCGGTGCCGCCGCTGGTCGGCTGGGCCGCGGCGACCGGTGGGCTGACCTGGGAGGCGCTCTACCCGTTCGCGATCATCTTCCTCTGGACGCCTCCCCACTTCTGGGCGCTGGCGCTGCTGATCAAGGACGACTACGCGCGCGCCGGCATCCCGATGCTGCCGGTGGCCCGCGGCGAGGCCGCCACCCGCCGCCAGATCCTCGCCTATAGCGTGGTGCTCGTGGCGTTCACGGCGATGCCGTTCCTCGGCGGCCTTTTGGGAGCGCCCTACCTGGCGGCCGCACTCGTCCTGGGCGCCGGCTTCATCGCGCTGGCGGCGGACCTCGCCCTGCGCCCCTCGCAGGCCGCCGCCGTCCGCCTCCACCTGGCCTCGCTCGCCTACCTGGCGCTTTTGTTCTGTGCGATGGCGGCTGATCGCCTGATCGCCTGATCCGTGGGCTGACCAGGGCTTCTCCCGCAAGCCTCGCCAGCTGCACGGCAGCCACCGCTCCGCCCCCGGCCGGCTCCGCCCACGCCTCGAGCGCGTGCACGATCTGGCCCGGTGCCGGCACGCGCTCAACCCGCGCGAACTCGATCCATTCCACGTGCCCGGCTACCGCGACCCGCATCCGCAGGCTCAGCCGGCGTCGATGCGTTCGCCGATCATCGACCGGGGCGGCCCGGCTGGGGAGCCTGCGTCTCGCCCTCGAGCGCGCTGCGCTGGGCCAGGGTGTAGAGGAACCCAAGCGCCGGTAGCACCACGACGACTGCAACGCCGAACACGACCAGGACCGCCGTGAGCGTCCCGCTCGGCCCGGCGCCATCCTTGATTGTCAGCGTCTGAGGAAGGAGATACGGGTACTGCGCGACCCCCCAACCCCAGATCACCGCCACCACGGCCCCCACCGCAAGCGGGCGGGCACCGCGCCGTTGGCCCCGCCAGAGCAGCGCCAGCACCCCGAGGCCGCAGGCGGCCGAGACGATCACCAGCGGCAGGCCCTCGCTGGTCAAGCCGTCGTAGATGAAGCGGGCGTCGGCTCGGTAGACGAGAATCCCGGCGAGCGCGATCGCCCCGGCCGCCAGCGCCGCGATCAGCGCGCGAGCCGAGAAGTAGCGCTCCAGGTCGGGGTCACCTGCTCGATGAGCGTCGCTGATCAGGAACACCGCCGAGAGGTATGCGCCCGTGGCCACGAAGAGTGCCCCGGTGAGCACGGAGACCCCGTTGAGCCAGCTGGTGACAGCGTCCCCTGCCGCGTTGCCGACCGGGACTCGCCCGGACGCGATCGCACCGACGACGGTGCCCATGAAGAAAGGCGTCAGGAGCGAGAAGAATCCGAACAGACGCTCGGCGAGGCGGCGGTACCGGAGCTGGCGGGCGAGCTTGTGGAACGCGAACCCCGAGCCCCGGAGCACGATCCCGAGCGCCGCGAGGCTGAGCGGGATCCACCGAGAACGCGGTCCACAGCACCACCAGCACGAAGATCAACCAGACGTGGTTGGCCTCCCAGACCGGGCCGATCGCCCAGTCGACCAGGGCCCGCGCTCGCTCCCCGCGCTCGCCCTGGCCCGCGAGCAGCGACCAAAGGCCCGCGCCGAAGTCGGCGCCGCCGAACACGGCATACAGCGTCGCGCCGATCCACAGCACGCCCGCGACGGCGTCGGCGGTGCTCATCCCGGGCTCCCGGCGGGCGGTGCGGGGTCATGCGGCGGGGCGGGCTCGCTGGGTCCGTAGGGCACCTCGGCCTCCCCGATCTCCGCGGTTCGCCAGCGGTGCGCCATCGTCCGCAGGATCAGCACCGTCGCGATCGCCAATGCCGTGTGCAAGACCAGCACGGCGGAGAACGTGACCCAGACCCCGCTGGCCCCCGTCACCGCATCCTCGGTCCGCATGACGTTGTAGACGACCCACGGCTGCCGGCCCACCTCGGTCACGATCCAACCGCACTCGAGCGCCACCACCGCGGCCACGCCGGAAGCCGCCGTGGCGCGCAGGAACCAGGGCGAACGCGGGATGTCGCGCCGGCGCCACCAGGCCCAGCCGAGCCACAGCCCCAGCCCGATCAGCAACGTGCAGATGCCCACCATCGCGTCGAAGGAGAGGTGGAGCATGGTATTCGCCGGCGGGCGGTCGCTCGGAGGCACCGAGTCCAGCCCGGTGACCTTGGTGTCCGTGCTGAAGCCGACCAGGAACGAGTCGAGGCCGGGGATCCCGATCCCGTCCTTGACGCCGGACGACGTGCAACGGCCGCCGAGGTACTCGGTCACATCCTTGTGGGTGTGCTGGACGCACTCCATGGCCGCGAACTTGACCGGCTGGTCGTCGGCGATCGCGCGGGCGGCGGTGTCGCCGACGGCGAACTGGATTGGCGTCGCGATCGCGGCCACGGTGAGCGGGATCAACAGGCCGAGGCGGTGGTGGCGATCCCGCCGCCCTCGCAGCATCCCAACCGCGTAGACCGACGCGATCAGAAACCCGGTGACGAGGTACGCGGCGAGGATCATGTGCGGGACCTCGTATGACGTGGCCCGGTTGAAGATCGCGTCGAGCGGGGCGACGTCGGTGACCTGCCCGTTCGAGGCGATCGTGAACCCGTCCGGCTGGTTCATCCACGAATTGACGGCGACGACCGAGAAGGCGCCGCCGATCCCGGAGATCACCACCGGTACGCCTGTCCAGAAGTGCGCCCAGCCCGAGAGGCGCTTCCAGCCGTAGATGTAGATCGCGATGAAGATCGCCTCGGTGAAGAAGAAGATGCCCTCGATCGCGAACGCGACCCCGAAGACGTCCCCGAAGCGGCCCGTGAACGCCGGCCAGAGAAGGCCGAACTCGAACGACAGCACCGTGCCTGTGACGGCGCCCACGGCGAAGAGCACGGCGGCGACCTTGGACCAGCGCTGCGCCAGGTCGAGCGCGACGGGGTCGTCGTGCCGCAAGCCCCGGTAGTTGGCTATCAGCATCAGCGCCGGGAAGGCAACCCCGAAGGAGGCCAGGATGATGTGGAACCCAAGGGTGAACGCCATCTGACTCCGAGCCGGAGCCAGCTGTGAGGAGACGGCAAGGATCGTCGGGATCACCCGGATCGGATGAAGTAGGAATCGCTCATTGCGAGAGCTCCTGAAGGCGCTCGGCGAGGATGATCCCAGCCGCCGCCTCGATCAGGAAGCCAGGCTGTCGGCTGGGGTCTTGTGATAGAAGACCCCGATGGACCGGAGGCTCGCCCAGCGGAACCTGATGACGGGCCTGCTCGTGGGGGGGCTGGCGCTGTTCTTCTTCGGGCTCACCTTCTTCGTCGCGGTCATCTACCCCAGCTAGCGGTGAGCGACGGTCGCCAGCCATCCGAGCCGTCGGAGCTGGTCTACGTGCCGGAGCCTTCCTGGCTCCCGGTGCTCACCGCCGCCGGCGTCGCGGGGCTGGTTGTCGGCCTGTTCGTCGGCTGGCCCTACGCGGTGGCGGGTGCGATCCTCCTGCTTGCCTCGCTGCGGGCCTGTGTCCGCAAAACAGGCGACGACGTCGCCCGCCTGCCGCGCGAGCAGCGCCTCACCACCGCCGTCCTGCCGGCGGTGCCGCTGCGAGGGCCCGGTGCGAGCGCCGCCAGGGCGCGGCCGAGGGACGAGTCCTAGCCGCGCCCGACGTTACCGGCCGTCGCCTCACTCTCGGGTGACGTCATCCCCGAGGTGGCGCCCTCGGAGGTCCAGACACGCACGATGTCCCGCATCGAGAGGATGCCGACGAGCTCGCCGCTCTCGACCACGACGAGGTGGCGAATGTGGCGCTTCGACATCTCCATCGCCGCGCGCTCGAGGCTCCAGTCGGGCGCGGCGGCGATCAGGGTGTCGCTCATGTGGTCGCCGACGGACTCCGAGTCGGGATCCTCGCCCTTGCCGAGCGAGTTGAGGATGTCGCGTTCTGAGATGACTCGCGGGCCCGGGTACGCCTCGTCGATCACGACCGCGGCTCCCACGCCCTTCTCGACCATGCGCGTCGCCGCCTCGCGCAGGGTGTGACCGGGACCAAGGGTGAGGACCACGTTCGACATGCCTTCGCGAACTTCCATCCAGCGCGCCCCCTAGGTGACTAGTGCGTATTGAGGCAACCCTATCCCAAAGCGCCGCAGCCGCCAAGCCAGGTACGCCGGGCACGGGACGCCGACGATAGGATTTCGGCCTCGTGGCGAGACGGATGCTCATGCCCCGGGGAGCAGCGCGCCGCGCCGCCCTCGCGCTCTCGGGAATCACCCTGCTGACCACGTGCGGCTGCGGCGTCGCGCAGAACGGAAGCGTCGACCGCGGCCGGCAGCTGTTCACCAGCAAGTGCGCAACCTGCCACTCGCTCAAGGACGCCGGCAGCACCGCGCAGATCGGTCCCAACCTCGACGCCGCCTTCGCCCAGGCCCGCGCCGCGGGCGAGGATTCGGACACGATCGCGGGCGTGGTCAAGGCCCAGGTCGAGACCCCGCGGCCGAGCAACGGAAACGCGAGCGTCTCGATGCCCGCCGGCCTGGTCAGTGGCAAGGACCTCGAGGACGTGGCGAGCTACGTAGCCAGCGTGGCCGGCGCGCCGGGGATCAAGGGGCCCCAACTCCCCAATGATCCCGGGGCGCCGGTGTTCGCCAACAACGGGTGCTCCGGCTGCCACACTCTGAAGGCGGTGGGCGCCTCGGGCACGACGGGTCCAAGCCTGGACGAGGTGATCCCGGGCATGAGCGCCGCCGAGGTCAAGAAGTCGATCGTCAATCCAAACGCCAAGATCACCAAGGGTT
>VAYK01000053.1:0-1173 GCA_005884985.1 Actinomycetota bacterium
TTCAGTTCGACATGGACAGCGTGGTGGCCGAGATCGAGAGCCGCCTGGAGCACTACACCGAGCCAATCGAGGTCGCTGTGCTCGGCTGCGCCGTGAACGGGATCGGCGAGGCGTCGCACGCTGACTTCGGGATCACCGGCGCCAAGAACGAGGGCCTGATCTTCGCCCACGGCAAGCCGCTGCGGAAGGTGCCACAGGCCGAGCTCGTGGACGCCCTGTTCAAGGAGATCGACAAGTCGCTCGACCGCGGCAGCATCGACGTGGACGCCTCCAAGGCGGCCGAGGGCGCCGCCTGGCTACGCAAGATCGAGGACGAGAACGCCGACGAGCTGACACCCGAGCGGATCGCTCAGATGGAGGCGGCTGCGGCAGCTTCCTCGGACCCGGTCGCCCCTTCCTCGCCGGTCTCGGGCCGCCGCTTTACCCGAGCCTAGCGCTGCCTCGCGGCGAGCTCGTGCGCCGGGCACGACGAGGCCCAGCTCGCTGGCAGTGGTGGAATCGATCATCTAGGCTCGCCGTCCGTGAGTCGTCTTTCCAGCTACTTCCTGCCCACCCTCCGGGAGGACCCCGCTGACGCCGAGGCGCTCTCCCACAGGCTGATGGTGCGTGCCGGCCTGATCCGCCAGCTTGGAGAAGCGGGTCGAGAGGATCCTCCGCGAGGAGATCGACGCGATCGGCGGCCAGGAGATGCTGATGCCGGTCCTGCAGCCCGCGGAGCTGTGGCGGCGGACGGGCCGCTACGAGATCGACGAGCTGTTCAAGCTCAGGGATCGCAAGGAGGCAGAGCTGGCGCTGGCGATGACGCACGAGGAGAACCTCACCTTTCACATCGCCCGCGAGGTCCGCTCCTACCGGGAGCTGCCGATGATCCTCTACCACGTCCAGACCAAGGAGCGCGACGAGCCGCGACCACGCGCCGGTGTGCTGCGCACGCGGGAGTTCACGATGAAGGACTCATACAGCTTCGATCGGGACGCCGAGGGGCTGGACCGAAGCTACGAGCTCCACATCCAGGCCTACGATCGGATCTTCGACCGCTGCGGCCTGCGTTGGTACCGCGTCGAGGCCGACGTCGGCATGATGGGTGGGTCGGGGGCCCACGAGTATCTGGCGCCGTGCGAGGCGGGGGAGAACGAGGTGGCGCTCGCTCCCGGCTACGCGGCCAACCTCGAG
>VAYK01000053.1:1207-4842 GCA_005884985.1 Actinomycetota bacterium
ACCACGGTCGAGGAGGTCTCCGGCGCCCTGGGTGTGCCGGCCGGGGCCGCGTTGAAGGCGATTCCCGTGGTGGTCGAGGGCGGCGGCTTCGTGCTGACGCTGGTGCGGGGGGATCACCGCCTCAACGAGATCAAGCTCCGCAACGCCCTCGGCTCGGACTTTCGCCCCGCTCGAGCCGAGGAGATCGAGGCGGAGCTGGGGCCGCCGGGGTTCATCGGGCCGGTGGAGGCCGGGGTTCCCGTGCTCAAGGACGCCGCGATCCAGGGCGCGGGGTACTTCGCGGGGGCCAACAAGTCCGACGCGCACCTGATCGGCGTCGCTCCCGGGCGCGACTTCTCCTTCGAGGAGGTCGACATCCGCTCGGTGGAGGCCGGAGATGCGGCGCCCGGCGGACACCCGATCGAGATCGAGCCGGCGATCGAGGTGGGCCAGATCTTCAAGCTCGGCACCCGCTACTCGGAGCCGCTGGGCGCCAACTACCTGGACCAGCAGGGCAGGGAGCACCCGATCGTCATGGGCAGCTACGGGATTGGCCCGGCGCGCACCGTCGCCGCGGCGATCGAGCAGGGCGCCGACGAGCGCGGAATCGTCTGGCCTCGCTCGATCGCCCCGTGGGACGTCCACCTGGTCGGACTGGGGAAGGACGGTGACGAGGTAGCCGAGGCGGCCGAGCGGCTGTACGAGGAGCTGCGGGAAACCGGCGTCGCGGTCGTGTACGACGACCGCGACGCCGGACCAGGCGAGAAGCTCACGGACGCGGAGCTGCTCGGGTGCCCGCTGCGGATCACGGTCGGCCGCAAGGCGCTCGCCGAGGGAGCCATCGAGGCGCAGGCACGCCGCACCGGTGCCGAGGAGCGCCCGCCGATCGCCGAGGCGGCCGCCCGCGCGCTCCAGCTGCTCGATGGCCTCGACTAGGCGGCGCCTCTTCGGCCTCGACCGCTCCGGCCCCAAGCCGAGGCAGACGCGGCGCGGCGAGCCGCTGCGGCCACTGACGATCCCCAACCTGGTCGGCTACGCCCGCCTGGCCGGGATTCCCGTGTTCCTCTACCTGGCGCTGCGCTCGGGCGACGGGCGGACGGCGGCGGCGTTCATCCTCTTTTTGGCGATCTCGGCGGCCGACTACCTGGACGGATTGCTAGCTCGGGTCACGAGCCAGAACAGCCGCATGGGAGCGTTGCTCGACCCGGTCGTCGACCGTCTCACGATCCTCGCCGGGATCGTCGTCACGTGGAAGTTCGAGCTGCTTCCCCGCTGGGCCCTGGCGGTGCTCGCCGTCCGCGAGATGGTCACCCTGGTGCTCGCTCAGCTCGCCCTGCGCCGCGGCGTCGACCTGGAGATCAACTGGGTGGGACGGTGGTCTGTGTGGCTGACCATGGGCGGGATCTTCCTGGCGCTGGCGCTCGATTCCTGGATCGGCACGGGGATGTTCCTGGTTGGTCTCGTCGGCTCGCTCCTCGCCTCGGCCCTCTACCTGAAGACTGGATTGGCGGAGGCCCGCCGCGACTAGGGATGAAGGCCGCCGTGCATCTCTCAACCTCAACTTGACCTTTGCCCGGCGCTCCGGCCTATAATCGGCCAGGCGGGCCAACGAGAAGAGGGAGCGCGCAAGTGGAGGAAACCTTTCCGGACGTCAGCGCGATGAGCGACCAGGAGCTCAAGGGGTTGATCGACGAGCTCACGGACGATGAGCGCGAGCTCTCCTACCGGCGGCGGCTTCTGCACGGCAAGATCGACATCCTGCGAGCCGAGCTGGTCAATCGCCTCAAGGCGAAGCGAGAGGCGGGCGACGTGCTGATCAGCGGCCAGGACGTGCAGCAGCTCACCGACATCCTGCTGGGCAAGGTCCCCACGCCCCCGAACGACTCGGAGGGCTGATGGCTCTGCACTGTCCCGAGTGCGGATTCGTCAATCCCGAGGGCGCCAACTACTGCCAGAAGTGCGGCGCCTATCTGGCCCGTCCCGAGGGCGAGGACGCGTCGACGATGGCCTACAAGGTGGGCGAGACCGGAGAGTACGAGCCGGTCGACGTCGAGGAGGAGGTCGACAAGGCCGGAGCGGCGCTGGTCATCCGCTCGGGCGGGGGACGTGCCGGGGAGAGCTTCACGGTGAACCGCGACCGGATGAGCATCGGGCGCACGCCGGACGCCGCGGTCTTTCTCGATGACGTCACCGTGTCGCGCAACCATGCGTTGATGGTCCGTCGCCACGACGGCCTCTACATCGACGACCTCGGCTCCCTGAACGGCACCTACGTGAACCGGCGCCGGATCGAGTCGCACAGGCTCGACGACGGCGACGAGATCCAGGTCGGCAAGTACAAGCTCAGCTACCTGGAGCGCTGACAATGGCAGTCGCAACCACCAGAGACGAAGGGAACGCCGCCCGCGCGGGCTCGGAGCGGCGAGCCGGCTCCGATTCGCCGTCGCGGCCCCGCAAGGCGCTGACCATCGGTGCCGTCGCCAAGATCTTGAGCCAGGAGTTCGACGACATCTCGATCTCCAAGATCCGCTACCTCGAGGACCAGAAGCTCCTTACGCCGCGCCGCACGCAGGGTGGCTATCGCCTCTACAGCCAGACCGACGTAGAGCGCCTGCGGGCGATCCTGCGCATGCAGCGCGACGAGTTCCTGCCCCTGCGGGTGATCCGTCAGGAGCTGGCCACCGGCGACTTCACCGGCTCGCGCCCGGGGAGCGAGGCCGCGGCGACCCGGCGGGCGGCGTCCGTGGAGGCCCCGGTCTCGATGCTTGCCCCAGAGGAGCTGCTCGACCAGGCCGAGGTTTCGGAGGGGCTATTGCGCGAGCTCCAGGAGTTCGGCATCGTCCAGCCCGACCGGCGCGACGGTAGATCGGTCTATGACGAGACCGATCTCGAGATCGTCCGCGCGGCAGCGGAGCTGTCACGGTTCGGCGTCGCGGGTCGCAATCTGCGCGTCTTCGTGAGCTCGGCGGACCGCGAGGCGGCGCTGCTCCAGCAACTCGTCGGCCCGGCGCTCCGATCGCGCAGCCAGGCTCGTCGCAAGGAGGCGATCGAGAACTTGGAGAGCCTGGCGGCGGTTTGCGGGCATCTCAAGCATCTGTTACTGGTCAGGGACCTGCGCCGCCTGAAGGGCGACTAGGGCGCTGCAAAGCGTCGCCTGGCGTTGTCCTCGCCGGATCGACTCGCTCACGTACGTTTTCAGTACGCTCGCTTCGCCGATCCGGCTGCGTCCTAGCCAGGCTCGCTTTTCGCGCCCCCCCATCCCTGATGCCCCGGGTCTCACGAAAACGGCTGATTGCGGCCCCTCGCGACCGGGTGTGGGAATTGGTGTCCGATCCGCATCACCTCCCTCGCTGGTGGCCGCGGGCGGTGCGGGTTGAGGACGTGCACCAGGCGTCGGGTGGGCGTCGCAGCCGCTGGACGACCGTGCTGGAGACCCAGCGCGGCCGCGGCGTACGGGCCGACTACCGGTGTACCAGCGCCGCCGCCGGGGAGCGCTATCTGTGGGAGCAGGACATCGAAGGAACGCCGTTTGAGAAGATCCTGCGCTCTGCGGCGCTGGACATCCACCTCCAAGGGCGGAATGGGAGCACGGTGGTGACGCTCGCCGGCAGCGAGAGGCTGCGGGGCCTCTCGCGGCTTGGCTCACCGATGATGCG
>VAYK01000054.1 GCA_005884985.1 Actinomycetota bacterium
GCGCAGCTCGCAGCGGCGGACCTGCGAAGCGGAGACATAGACGTCATCGGGGTGCGACTCGAACCCGTGCAGACGCAGAAACCCGTAGCGCTGCGGGGTGATCTCGAGCGCTCCGGTCACCTCCTCGGTGGCCGCTGGCTCGAGCTGCTCGCGCTCGCGCGCCGGCTCCGGCTCGGGCTCGGGTTGCGGCCCGGGCTCGGGTTCCGGTTCCGGCTCGGGTTCGCGCTGGGGCTCCGTTCCGGGCTCGGGTTCGCGCTCGGGCTCCGTTCCGGGCTCCGGTTCCGGTTCGGGCTTGCCGGCGCCACGCCGGGCTTCAATCTCACCGATTAGCTCGGCGCGGCGAAGCAACCGGAAGCGCGGCACCCCGAGCTCCGAGGCGAGCTCATGAAGGTCGGCCAGATGCATCTCGTCGAGCTTCTCCGCCATCGCGGGCGGCAGGATATCCGTGCCCCACCGACCGGGGGGCCACCGGTAACGGGTGCTGCTAACCGCGCGTCGCCCCGACGCGCTTGGACACCAGGCTCTGGAGCCAGTCGCCGAACTCGGGGCGAGACTCCCAGTCCTTGCGGAAGCGCTCGGCGCCGGCCGTGGTCAGCGGATGCTCGAGCATCTGGTGCAGCACCTTGGCGGGGACCGTGGCGATCTCGCAGCCGAGCTGGGCGGCGGCGATTACGTGCTCCGGATGGCGCACCGACGCCGCGATGATCTGGGAGGTGACCCCGCCAGCCCGGAAGCACTCGACGATCTCCGCGACGACCTGGCCGGAGTCGACCGAGATGTCGTCGAGACGGCCCATGAAGCAGGACACGTAGGTCACACCCGCGCCGGCCGCGAGCAGCGCCTGGTTGGCGGAGAAGACCAGCGTCATGTTGACCGAGATGCCCTCGGACGTCAGCGCGTGGGCGGCCGCCAGGCCCTCCTTGCAGAACGGCACCTTGACGGTCACGTGCTCGTGCAGCTCGCGAAGCGCGCGGCCCTCGGCGATCATCCCCTCGGGGTCGGAGGAGACGACCTCGGCCGAGACCGGGCCACCGACCAGGTCGCAGATCCGGCGAATGATCTCGCCGGGGTCCCCGTCCTCCTTGGCCAGCAGCGAGGGGTTGGTGGTGGCGCCGGCGAGGATCCCCCAGGCGGCGATTTCCTGGACCTCGGCGACGCTCCCGGTATCGATGAACAGCCTCACGCGGCCGAGGTTACGCCCTTTCCCGGATCGATCCCTTCGCCTTCCGCTACGGCGACCCAGGCCTCCGCCTCCTCGCGAACACGGTCGGCGCTCCATCCCAATTCGCCGCCCAGCGTCTCCGCGATGGGCCGCACCGATTCGGCGTCGCGGAGCTGAGGCGCGGCGAGCAGCCCAAGCCGGGTCCGGCGCAACAGCACGTCGGCCACCGAGCGCGCCTGCTCGAGCCGGGCGGCGATCACCGCCTCGGCCAGCAGGTCCGGCTGACCGGGGACGATCGGCCAGGCCAGCTCGGGTCGCTCACTCGCGAGCTTCAGCACGTTGCGCGCCGCGTGCCCGTAGCGGAAGGCAAGCAGCTCTAAAGAGCCGTCGGGCAGGTCGTCCTGCGTCAGGCCTGCGGACGGTTGCAGGTCACCCTCACTCGCCGGCATACCGAGCGGGATCTCAGCCGTGCGGCAGGGCGCCTCGCGGCCCTCGCGCTCGACCATCCGGTCGACCACCTGCTTCGCCATCCGCCGCCAGGTGGTCAGCTTGCCCCCGGTGATCGTCAACAGCCCGGAGGACGTCTCATAGAGCTCCGCCCGGCGCGAGATGTCCACTGACTTGCGGGGATCGCCAGTAGAGATCAGCGGCCGAACGCCGGCGTACGCGCCCGTGACGTCCGCGGTGCCGAGCGCCAGGCCTAGTCCCGGTCCGTGGTGCCGATCAGCACGCGGCCGTACCAGGGAAGCGCGAAGATCGTCCGCTCCTCGCCGGCCGGCACGATGCACGCGGCCTGGGTCACGGGAAGCTTCTCCGCCGGGATCGTGATGTGCGTGCCGCGGCTCGGCGCGATCCGCGGGACCTCCTCCTCGGCGAGGATCTCCTCAGGTCGGATGCGATCGGCCCAGACTCCGGTCGCGTTGACCACGTTGGCCCCCCGGACCTCGAAGCGCTCGCCGCTGTCGGCGTCCGCGCAGACCACGCCGGCGGCCCTGGCACCGTCAGAGATCAGCTCGACCACCTCGGCGCGATTGGAGAACACCGCGCCGAAGCGCTCCGCCTCCCCGAGCACGGTGAGAACCAGCCGGGCATCGTCGGTCTGGCAGTCGTAGAACAGGTAGGCCTCCTTGGGGTCGCGTGAGGCCAGCGCCGGGATCAGCTCGGCCGCCTCCTCACCCGGGATCGTGCGGTGGCGGTCGGGCGCCCAGTAGTCGTCCTCGGCCGGCTCCAGCAAGGCGCGCTCCCTGGAGGCGCGCTCCCGCGCATGGCGCTCGCGCCGCCCCTGCCCGACCCGAGTCGTCGCCATCACGTCGTACATGTTGAGCCCGATCCCGATCCGCCAGTTACGGCGTTCCTCGCCCAGGGTGGGGACGAGGAACGGGATCGGATAGACCAGATGTGGCGCCAACTCCACCATCAACTGGCGCTCCAGGAGCGCCTCGCGGACCAGGCCGAGGTCGAAGTTCTGCAGGTAGCGAAGCCCGCCGTGGATCATCTTCGAGGAGCGGCTGGAGGTGCCCGAGGCGTAGTCGTTGCGCTCGACCAGCGCCACCGAGTAGCCGCGCGAGGCGGCGTCCAGCGCCACCCCGGCCCCGGTGATCCCGCCGCCGATCACGACCACGTCGAAGCGTTCGCCGCCGAGTGTCTCGAGAGCGTCGGCGCGCGAGAGCATCCGCTATGGGAGGTAGGTGACGGTGTCGGCGACGGCGGCGCGCTCGGGCGCCTCCTTGCCCTGGATCGGCTGGCCGAGGTGGATGAGGCTGACGAAGCGGCAGCACGATGTAGGCGGCGCAGGCGGTCGCGTGCAGGTCCTCCTCATCTTGAACCGGATCGCCGCCGAGGACGCACGAGCAGACGACCAGGGTCGGCGCCCGGTCGAGCTTCGGCGCCGCCTCGGGGCCGGCGGCCCGCTTGAGGCGCTCCAGCGCCCGCGGGCCGAGCACCCGGAAGCGCCACGGGTTGGTCAGGTTGTGGTTCGGCGCCCAGCGAGCGAGGTCGAACAGCTCGCCCAGGACTTCCCTCGGCACCTGGTCCGGCCGGAAGGCCTTGTGGGTGCGCCGGGTGCGAATCGCGGTCTCGACATCCATGACGAACACCGTACCCAGTGAGGTTCGCTCGGGCTAGGGCTGTTCACGGAAGATGGCGGCGGAACCAGAAGAAGCCAGCCGCCAGGGCAGCGACGAGCAGGGCGAAGCCGCCGCCAACGTAGGCCAGGGTGCCGAGCCCGCCGGCGTCCGCAGGGGCGCCGGACGGGGCGACGGGCGCGCTCACCGGCTCACCGGAGGCAAGCTCGCCGCGCACGCCGTTACGGGTCCGCGCGCGCCTCGGCTTGCCCGAGTCGCGGCCACTCGCGGCCTGGCTCCCGCCGACCGCTGCACGGGTTCCGCTCGCCACCGAGCCGCCGCCACCCGAGCTTGCGCCCGTCCCACTCTTCGGCGCCCCCGGTGGCGAGGACCGGCGTCCGGCGGGCGCCCGCGGCACGGCGGCGAGCGGGAACGCCTCGCGATTGACGGCAACGAGCGCCTGACCGGTGACCCAGACCGGCGTCTGGTCGCTCGAGGACGAGTAGCGGTAGTGGCCATCACCGGCCTGGCGCTTGGCGAGATAGTCGAACGCGTTGCGGCCGTTGGTGCGCACGGCGGCGGGATTGGTCCCGGCGGCGATCAGGCCCTGGACCGCCCAGGCGGTCGACTGTGAGTTGGTGGGTCCGCCCGCGGCCAGCGCGAAGCCGCCGTCGGCGTGCTGAGCGCGCCGCAGGTAGGACGCGCCACGGCGGGTCGCCCGACCCCGGCCCCCTGCCGCCGCCAGGCCCTGGAGCGCGGCGCCGGTGCTGTCCGGGTCGCTGGCGGCCCGGGGCTGGAAGCCCCAACCGCCGTCGCCGTTCTCGGCCTTGCGAAGCCAGGCGGCCGAGCGAGCGAGCGCGGACGCAGGGGTGCCGGCGGCGCGCAGGGCCAGGACCCCGAACGCGGTCAGGTTCACCTGGCCCTCGAACGAGCCGCGTCGCGAGCGCCGCTTGCGCAACTCCACCACCAGGTCGCGGCCGCCAAAACCGTGCGGGCTCACCCCCGCCCCTCGCAGCGCGAGCGTGGTCCGCTCGAGGTCGCCGGTCGAGCGCAGGTCGCTGGCCTGCGAGCGCAGGTAGCCGATCGGCGACGGGCCGCCGCGTCGAAGGTCGAGCGGGTTGCGACCGGCGCTCTCGAGCCCAAGCACCGCCCAGCCCGTGATCGCCGGGCTCGAGGCGCCGGCCCGGGAGGCGCCGAAGCCGCCATCTGGGTGCAGCGCCCGCTCGAGCCAGTTCCGGGCGGAGGCGCTCCCGCGTCCCTGCGCGCCGGAGGGCGGCAAGATGAGGACGAGGGCCAGCAGTAGCGAGGCAGATGCCGCGCCGGCCTGGTGCCAGGTGAACTCGAACCTGCTCCGGTAGCGGGAGACCATCCGCACCAGCGCCGGCCCGGCGGCCAGGGCCAGAGCGATGTTGCCGACCGCGTGAGCGACATTGAACGGGACCCCGCGTGCGGAGATCGCCAGGTAGCGGTCGAACGACTGCTCGCCTCCGTAAGTGACCATCACCGAGAGATCGAGGAGCGCCCCGAAGGCGAGGCCGGCGAGGCCGCAGGCGGCGGCGAGGCCGCCGCGGCCCAGGCGGCGCCTTGTGGCCACGGCAAGCGCCGCCCCACCCAACCCGACCAGACCCCACCCCGCCATTTGCCACGGCGTCCACGGTCCCTGGCCGAGCCAGAGATTGGAAACGGCGGCCGCGAGCGCCCCGACCGCGAAGCCGGGGGCCGGTCCGACCGCGTAGCCGGTGATCAGCACGATGTCCGTGGTCGCCACGACATTGGGAATCGCCGCGAAGGCGAGCCGTCCGGCGACGGCCAGCGCCGCCAGCGCCGCGACCAGCGCCACCATCCGGGCCGGCGGGCGGGACCGCTCATACCAGGCCAGCCCGCCAGCCAAGACGACGGCGAGCAGCACGTAGACGGCGATCTGCCAAGTCACCTGAGCGCCTTCGTGTCGACTTTGAGGCGGCTTCGAAGGAGCTCGGCACCGCGCTCGGGAGAGATCGCGCCGGCCACACCGAGGATGCGGGCCACCTCGGTGGCGAAGTACCAGCCACCGGAGAGAATCTCGGTCACCGGGCCGTCGGCGATCAGCTCGCCGTCACCGAGCAGCACGACCCGCTCGGCGAACACCGATGCGAACTCGACGTCGTGAGTGGCGATGACGACGCTCGCGCCCCCGTCCGCCAGCTCGCCGGCCCACCTCGCGAGCTCCTCCTTGCGCGCACGGTCCATCCCCCGCGTCGGCTCGTCGAGGCCGACGAGCCCTGGCATCCGTCCATCCTCCGCGCGGCCCGCCATCACCAGCGCCAGCGCCAGGCGCTGGCGCTCGCCGCCGGACAGGTCGCGCGGGTCGGCTTCCGCGGCCCACTCGAGCCCCACCGATGTGAGGGCCTGCCGGCCCGCCTCGCCGGGCAGCTCGTCGGAGACCCGCTCACGGACCAGCAGGTCGCCCGGGCTCTGGGCTAAAAGCGCGCAGCCACGGGGCGTCGAGATCCGTCCGCGGGCCGGCGCCACCAGTCCCGCGGCGGCCCGCAGGAGCGTGGTCTTGCCTGCGCCGTTGCGGCCCATCAGCGCGACGCGCTCGCCCGACTCGAGCGCAAGGTCGATGCCGCGCAGTACGTCCCGCGACCCGCTGCCATCGTCGAGCTCCGCCCACACGTCGGCGAACTCGAGTGCCAGCGAAGAACTCCGTCGGCTGCTCGCCGAGGGAGCCACGGACGGCGACCGCTGAATCTTCGGTCCAGGCGGCCAAGCCGCAAGGGCCGGACTGCGGCGCGGATCTGATCCGGCAGGTACCTCCGCATCTATCGCGGCTTCGTCGCCGCCCCCGGCCCAGAGCTCCGCACCGTGGCCTGCGAGGGCCGCCCGCGCCGCCTTCACGCCCACGGGCGCCGGGCGCAGGCCGGCGAGGTCGAAGAGCCGCGCCGCCGGCGTGGCCAGGGCGCCGTCGCTGGCCAGCGCCCAGCGGAGGAAGTCCCCGGGCGCGCCGTCGAAGGCGATCCGGCCCTCGACCAGGGCGAGCACCCGGTCGGCGGCCGCCAGGCAGCGCTCGAGACGATGCTCGGCGAGGACGACCGCCAGCCCCCACTCCTCGTTCAGCCGTCGCAGCAATCCGATCAGCTCGTCGCCAGCGACCGGGTCGAGCTGTGAAGTCGGCTCGTCGAGCAGCATCAGGCGCGGCCTGCCGACCAGCGCCGCCGCCAGGGCGACGCGCTGGAGCTCTCCTCCCGAGAGCGTGTCCGCAGTGCGGTTGAGCAGGTGCGGGATCGCCAGCGCCAGCGCGACCTCCTCCACCGCCCGGGCTCGGGCGGCGGGCGGCTCGCCGCGGATCTCGAGCGGCAGCGCCAGCTCGCCGCGCACCGTCGTCGAGACGACCTGCGTCTCCGGGTCCTGGGCGACCAGGCCGACCGCGCCTCCGAGCTCGGCGGGCCCGTGGTCGCGGACGTCGAGGCCCGCGATCTCGATCTCGCCGGTTACCTCGCCGCCGTAGTAGTGGGGGACAAGCCCGCAGCAGGCCCGCAGCAGCGTCGTCTTCCCCGACCCCGAGCGGCCCGCGAGCACGATCAGCTCCCCCGACTCGATCTCCAGGTCGAGGTCGCGAACGCACTCGGCCCCACCGCCCGGGTAGCGATAGGAGAGCGCCTCGATCCGGACCAGGGGCTTAGGGCTCACCGTCGTCGTCTCGGTCGTGGACGGCGTCGGCCCCCTGCCGGCGTCCGAGCGCCCCGCCGCCAAGCAGCGGTCGCGAACGGGAGCGCCGCCGCAAGGGGAAGGCAAGCGGCCAGGGTCAGCGTCGGCCATCCGGTGTGGATGCTCACGGTCGGATACGGGTCGAAGGCCCCGAGCCCGGCGGCGCGCGCCGCGAGCCCCACGACCGCGATCCCGAATCCCGCTGCCAGGAAGGGGCGGTCCTGGCGGGAGCGGCGATTGTCGCGCGCCGAGCCGGGCGGTCCATGTGCGTAACCACGGAGCTCGAGGGTTGCGGCGACGTCGACCGCGCGGTCGAGGGAGCCGGCGACCAGACGCCGCGCCAGGGCAGCGCGTCCGACCGGGGCCGCGGCCGGGCCGCGGAGCGTTGATCGGCCGCGGCGAGTGGCACCAGGCGGGCGATCAGGGTCGCGGTCAGCGCCGAGCGGCGAGCCAGGGGCCGCAACAGTCGCAGCATGCGATCCGGATCCACGCAGGCCGACTGAACCGCGAACGCCATCAGCACAACGACGATCCGAAGCGCCAGCACGCCGCCCTCGGCGAGCGCCTCGGCGCTGACGTCCGTGGCGCCCAAGAGCG
>VAYK01000218.1 GCA_005884985.1 Actinomycetota bacterium
ATATATCGGGTGGCCCCAGCCGGTCAGACGGGAAGCCGGGCGCCGCCGGCGACCACGACCCGCGCGACCGGGCGGCCCGACTCGATCAGCCCCTTGAGCCGGGACAGCGCGATCGACCACTGCCGGCGGTAGAAGAGCTCCGCCCCCAGCCTCTCGCGCAGGCGGTCGAGGAAATGGGCGGGCTCGGTGCTGAAACTCACCGTCACCTCGCATCCGTGGGATCCGGGTTCGATCAGCTCCCAGCCGGTGAGGATCGGGATCCGGTCGAGCCGCCCTCCCCGACCACGCTCGAGGATCCGGTGCGGCGGCGAGACCGCCTCGATCACGGTCTCCATCCAGAGTCCCGGCTCGGTGATCCGGAACCGGGCCGCCGCGCCGACCCCCGAGGACTCGAGCCGGTGCAGCCGAAACTCGCTCACGAAGTGATCGGTGAATGAGGGCCGGTTGGCGAGGTCGCAAAGGAACTCATACACGCGCTCACGCGGCGCGTCGATCGGCGTCTTCACCGAGATCGGGCCCATCCAGGGGGATTCTATGCCCGGATTTGCCAACGTTCGTCCAAATTGCGGACGTTTAGGCCTTCAAATGCGCCTGGATCTAGGGTCCCCGGTTAGTATTAACCCGAATTCCCAGTACGGGAATTCGTGACGAGGAGTTAGATTGCTTGTAGACGAAGGAACCGACGTCCACGAGACCGGTGAGCTCGCGCTAGTCGGCTCTCTTGTCTGCGTCGAGTGCGGGTACTCGATCTCGCTCTCGGTCTTGGACGAGCTACCGACCTGCCCAGCCTGCGGCGGGTCGCGCTTCCGCCGTGGCTCGATGTTCGAGACTCCCACCGTCGACGCCGACGCGATCTCAGCCGCGCCCGCGCTTCCGGCCTGGCTGGACAGCGTGCGCGCGGATCTGGAGCCGGCCCGCCAGCACGTCGCCTTCGAGGAGGAGGGTGAGCCGGTCGTCGTCACGCTCCAGGACGGCTGGACCCGGATCGGGCGCAGCGGCTCGGCCGACATCCAGCTCGACGACCCCACCGTGTCGCGCCGCCACGCGCTGATCGTCCGCACCCCGGACGAAGAGCTGCGCGCTCTCGACGACCGCAGCCTCAACGGCCTGTTCGTGAACGGCGAGCGGGTCGAGTGGGCGCCGCTGACGGACGGCGACGAGCTCGAGATCGGCCGCTACCGCCTCTACGTGCTGCAGAGCTAGACCTAGGCTCCGCTGGGAGGCATCCGGTTCTCCGACGGGAACTTGCCTCGAGGCCGCGGTAGGCCCAGGAACTTGCACAGCGGCTCCCACCCCTCGCCGGCGCAGACGTTGAGTGTCAGCAGATCCTCGGGTCGGTCAACGAAATGCCGGCGGACCGCTTCGTGGTAGTCATCGTAAGCACTTGAGAATTGCTCACGATCGAAGGTCGGCGTGCCGTAGATCTTCGCGTGGATGGCGATCAGGTAGACCGGGAGGGGATCGTCGGGGCGTGCGAGCAGGTATGAGTCGACCCACGACGCCCAGTAAGCGCGACAAGACTCGAGCCACGTCTCCTTGTCCCGAATCGTGAGAATGAACTTGCTGCCGGGATAAGCAGCGTCCAGTGCCTCGAAACTCGCACAGACGGGGGTGTCGGTAACCGCGTCGAGCCGCTCAAGGACGGAGAGCCGCAGCCGATCGCCGCCGGTGGCGAGGAATGCCAAGACCTGTTCCCTGGTCCGGTCGTCTTGCGGGAAATGGAGGCTTCGGTAGCCGAGTAGGCCCAGAGCATGAGCGAGGCTCATCGTGCCGGTGCGGCTCAGCCCGATTCCGAAGATGCGCGCCGTGGACGCAAGACCGGCTCGCCGTCGCGCCGAGCGCGACCGGAGCGACGCGGGGGCGAACCGGCTTGCGAGGGTGGAATGAGCTGGCAAGGGACGATTCTATGCCGCTCCAAGCTCGCGCCGGGCAACCATTACGGCCTGTTCGTGAACCGCGAGCGGGTCGAATGGGGCTCGGCCGGCGCCTTCGCCCTGAAGATCACCCGCGCGCCGCCGGTAGCCGGTTGATCCAGGGGAACTCCGCTCGAGGCCGCGATACGCCCAGGAACTCGCACAGCGGCTCCCATCCCTCGCCGCCGCAGATGTCCAAGGTCAGCAGGTCTGCCGGCCGCTGGCGGAAGTGGGCGCGGACCTGCTCGTGATAGGCGTCGTAGGCGCGCGAGAAGCGCGGACGATCGAAGCCGGCGCTCCCGTAGAGCTTCTCGTGGAGGGCGCGGATGTAGCGCGCGTACGGGTCGTCGGGCTGGTCGCGCAGGTACGGATCAATCCAGGTCTCGAAGAAGCCGCGGCACGACTCCAACCACGATTGCTTCTCCCGGGTCGTAAGGATGAACTTGCTGCCGGGATAGGCGACGTCGAGCGCCTCGAACGTCGCACAGATTGGCGTGTCGGTGGCCGCATCGAATCGCTCCAGAACGGATAGTCGGAGACGGTCGCCGCCGCTGGCCAGGAAGCCCATCACCTCCTCCTGGCTCCGCTCGTCCTCCGGGTAGTGGAAGGTCTTGTAGCCGATTCGGCCCAGGGCCGTGGTGAGGCTGCTCGTGGCGGTTCTGCTCAGCCCGATCCCGAGGATGCGCCCAGTTGAACGAAGGCCGGCGCGACGCCGCGCCCAGAGCCGCCGGAACCGCCAGGGTACGACCCGGCTGGCGAGGATCGGACCTGCCGGCATCTCGAACGCGTTCTTCCTTGCCTTACTCGGTCGAGATGTTGGGGTCGGTCTGGACCTTCTGCGGCACGATCATCAGGAAGTTGTCCGGGGAGGTGGCCGCCAGCGCGACAATCCGCTCGGCCTCTTCCTGCTGCCCGGTCGCTCGCAGCTCGACGACGTAGTGGTCGAGCAGGTCCTCAATGTCGAGGGTGCCCTCGGCGTCGAGCTCGGAGAGCTCCACCTTGGCCCCCTCGCCCAGCCGGCGCTCGATCGCCTCGCCATCCAGGTTCCAGTCCGGGTTGACTCGGACGTAGACGCGGCCGCCGGTCATCCCGGCGCACGCCCAGGGGCCGATGTCGCCGAGCACGACGGCGCGCCCTGCGGTCATGTACTCGAAGGCGAAGCCCTTGGCGTTTGCCCGGTCGACGATGCAGCCACGCACGTCATCCAGAGGCTCGGCGGGCTCACCCCCGAGCACCACGTCGGCTCCCGACAGGCGGATGCAGAAGCGCGAGTCGGCCGACCCCTGCACGAACAGCCGGCCGCGCTGGGCGCCGTAGGCAAACGACTTGCCCACGGACCCGTTGACCCTTTGCCCGTCGCCGTTCGTGCCCTTGAGGATCGACACGGTGCCGCCCAGCATCGCCTTGCCGACGCCGTCCTGGGCGCCGCCCTCGACCCGCACGACGAGTCCCCAGGCGTTGAAGGCGCCGAAGCCCTGACCGGCCACGGAGCCGCCGTTGAAGCTGAGCTCTGCCAGCACCTCGGTCGGCTCTCCTCCCGGGGCGCCCTCGTAAATCCGCGCCCGTGAGATCTCCCCGGCGAGCTGGGTGCCGAGCACCCGGTCGTGGGCGTCGGTCGGGCGCGGGAACGCCTGGCGGATCACCTTGCCGGAGAACACCTTGCCGGCCAGCCCCGCAAGCTCCGCCGAGGCCTGCTTCGGCGCCATGCGGAGCGGCCTCGCGCGCACCAGGCCCGCCTCGGCGCGCGCCTCGACCAGCTCCTCCTCGGCCACCGGCAGGTCGACCGGCTCCAGGTCGAGGAACTCCTCCAGCGGCGTGATCAGCTCGGCCAGGTCGAGCCGCTCCGCGCAGGCGATCTGCTCGAGCAGGTCATAGCGACCCACCAGGTCCTGGGCACGCTCGTAGCCGAGCTCGGCGACCACCCGCTTGACCTCCTCGCCCATCGACGCGAAGAAGCGGGCGCAGCTCTCGGCCGCCGAGTCGACGCGCTGTGGCGTGAACTTCTTCAGGCCGTGCTTGGTGGCCTGCTCGGTGGTCTCGATCTGGGTCGCGATCCCAACGTGGCACGTGTCGAGCTGGCAGCCGCGACAGATCGTGCAGCCCAGCGAGACCATCGCCAGGGTGCCGAAGGCCACCCGGTTGGCCCCCATGCAGTGCAGCTTCACGATGTCGTGGGCGTGGCGGTAGCCGCCATCGGCCCAGATCTCGACCCGGTTGCGGATCCCGGCCTCCATCAGCGCCCGGTGGACGGCGCGGGTACCGATGTCCGACGGCAGGCCGACGTGACGCAGGGCGTGCTGGCGCGCCGCCCCGGTGCCACCCTCGAAGCCCGAGAGGGTGATGATGTCCGCCCCCGCCTTGGCGATCCCGAGCCCAATCGTGCCGATGTTCGGGACCACGGGAACCTTCACCGAGACCCTCAGGTCCGGGTTCACGGTCTTCAGCTCGTCGATCAGCTCGGCGAGGTCC
>VAYK01000217.1 GCA_005884985.1 Actinomycetota bacterium
GCGAGTAGCTGCGAGCGCCCATCGAAGAGCTCCGCCAGCGTCTTCGTTCCGGCGTCGGTCTCGAAGCGATACTCCTTGTCGACCCGCACCCACGGCAGCTCTCGCCGCTGGCGCGCCAGTTCATCGCTGCGGTGAGTCAGCTCCTTCTCCCGTTCGAGCAGCTCCTTGCGGGCGCGAAGCCATTCCTCGCGCGTTCCTACCTTGTGCTCCGTCATCGCGTTTGCCTCCTTTGTCGCCGTACGGGGTACTCGCTAGAGACCGGCGGGGGTCCCACAACTCATCGCCGATTGAGAATCAATCCCTGCGGCTCGCCCAAACCGCCTGCCTAAAGCCCGCGCCCGTGCGTGCGCTCGTAGCGCTCCTGCTCTTCCAGGGCGCGCTCGGCCCAGGGAATCGCCTTGAGGCGCTCGGCCGGGATCGGCTCGCCGCTCTCGACCGAGAAACCGTAGGTGCCATCCTCGAGTCGCTTCTCGGCGCGCTCGACGGCCTCTAGCTCGGCGCGCAGCTGCACGGCGAGGGCCGCGTCGACCTCCTCCTCCTCGATCAACTCGCCGTCGTCGAGCGGGTCCGTGGCGGCGTCGATCTGATCGAGCTCACTCCTTCGCAGCCGCTCCAGATCGGCGAGCGAGCTCTCGATCCGCTCGCGCTCGCGCTGCAGGAGCTCGCGGGCGTGGCCCTCGTCGATCGGGGGCTCCCTCTTGCTCATCTGACTCATCTCCTGTCTCAGCTTTAGGGCGGTCCGCAGGGACTGTAGGTGAAGCACGGCTCCATCTCGCGATGGCGCCTCCTTGGTTGTCGCTCATCGGTTTCTTCCCCATGGGACTCCCGGCCCCGGGAAACTCATCGGTGACCCGCTGCTTCCTTCGCCGATAAGGGGCTTGGCCGGGGTGCTCCTTCGCAGTTTGAGAAACGCGAACCAGCCCTCGGACCGATAAGTAATCGCTCCTCGTCAACCGCCCCCGTAGGCCACCACGAGATCTGTGAGGACGCCGGTGATGAACCCCGCGGCCAGCAGCAGCAATCCGAGTTCACGGTGCCCATAGCGGCGCATGCCGTGCCAGATCTCGCCGATCACGTAGAGGATCGCTCCGGCCGCCAGCGCGTAGAAGGCCAGCTCCAGCGGCTCGGAGGTCACCTCGTATCCCACCAGCGAGCCCAGGAAGGTGGGGCCGCCACCGATCAGGCCGACCAGACCCAGCCAGCGCCAGGAAGGGGTGACACCACCAAGCGGACCGACTATTCCGAAGCCCTCGGTGGCGTTGTGAAGGGCGAAGCCAATGATGAGGACTGTCGCGAGGGTGACCGCCCCGGCCCGGGCTGAGACCCCGATCGCGAGCCCCTCGGCGAAGTTGTGCATACCGATCGCGGTCGCGATCACCACACCGGTCTGAAGGGCGCGGCGCCGAGCGCTCTCGCCCTGTTCCGTCAGTCGGGTGGCATCGGCGACGGACAACGCAGCCGCAGCCGAGCCTCCGGCCATGGGCGGCTGGGTTGGCCGACCCGGGCGCATCCGCCGCTCCAAGATGCCCAGGCCCGCACTTCCCAGGGTGAAGCCTCCGGCAAGCAGGGCCGCGAAGGCTGCAATGTGAGCAAAGCTGGCGTCGCCGCTCTTAAACGCGTCGAGCGCTCCACCGACGATCTCGTTGGCATGCTCGAGGACGTCGACGAAGATGAACGCCAAGATCCCAACCGAGAACATGGCCAACCCGACCCGCGCGCGGTCGGTTAGCAACTCCAGGCGTCCGACAGGGAGCCCCAGATAGATCGTGAAGCCGGCGAGAGCTCCGAGCAGGACGGTCTGGGCAAACGACATCTGGCCTCCGTATCGTTAGGGCACCCTAATCAAGCGGACACTAGCACGTTAGGGTCACCTACTTTGGCCGCACGCCGGCCCGCAATGGGTCGCTTTTTGACGAGCTCAGTTAGTGAGCACGTAGGGACCGCAGGGGGTGCTGCCGTCCGAGTCGAGAAGGATGTTGCCGTTCTCGTCCTTGTACTCGACTGTGAGGGTGCCGCTCGTGACGGTCACCTCGGCGTAGCTGTTCTCGCCTCCCTGCGCGCACGACATGCCCATGCCGTTCGGCGGAGGCGGCTTGAAGAACGCGTTCGAGATCAGCTGGCCGCTGCCGCTGGTGCCCGTCGTGTCGTCGATCTCCTGCCAGAACGGTTTCGTCGCGACCGGCCCGATGACGAAGTCCTGGTAGGGCGTGTCGGAGGGCGTCGTCGCCGGCGCGTTGGAGGGCGCCACGTCCCCGGACAGAGTCCGTTCGCGGACCACGTTGGCGAGCCCGGCGTGGGTGTCGGTGGTCAGGAAGGCCAGATGGTCGATGTTTGCGTTCTGCAGCGCGTTCAGCAGCTTGATCCGCTCATACGCATAGCCCTCCCAGCGGTCGTAGGGCAGGGCATAGAACTGCTGGATCGGGGTCTCGTTCATGACCACCTTCCACTTCGCCGTCGAGTGTTCGACGTCGTAGAGGAATTGGTTCAGCTGCGGCTTGCCGAGGAAGGTGCGGTTCGGGTCGTTGATCTTGTTCTTGCAGGCCTGCGAGACGGGCTGGGAAAGGGAGGGAACCACCGTCGAAAAGAGGTTGCGGGTGCTCTTTGGGGCCGTCGGCGCCAGGTCCGGCTGACCGGTTTGCGGGTTGTCGCAGGTGTGGTTCGCCGAGGCCTTGGCGCTTCGGAACGAGCGCTCGTCGAGGAAGAACACCTGGAGGTTCTTGCCCCAGCGGAAGCTTCGGTAGATGCCGCTCTGGTCGCTGAACGTGACCGGCTCATAGTCGCGGAACGCCTTCACGCCCCGGTTGTAGAGCTGGCGCCCGTTCTCGGGAATCGAGAAGTCGTTGATGAACTCGTGGTCGTCCCAGTGGTTGTAGAGCCCGGTCGCGGAGCGGATCCGCTGCATGTTCTGGACCGCGAGCTTCTGCCGATAATAGGACCACTTCTGCGCCACTGTCAGAGCGGTGGGGGCGCCCGGCACCTCCGGGTCGGAGTAGATCGTGTCGCCGAAGTCGATGTTGAAGTTGTTGTGCTCGGCGACCATCGACCCGAACGCCTTGAAGTTCCCCCAGAACGGGTCGCTGGCCCCGGGCTGCTTGTAGCCGGTCTCGTCGCCCGAGTAGGCAAACCTGATCGTCTTGCTGGCGGAGGGGCGTGGAGCCGTCCGGAACGTGCCCAGGGAGCTGCAGATGCTCCCACCGCGCAAGCAGAAGCGGTAGTGATAGGTGGCATTGGGATTGAGCCCGTCGAACTTGGTCTGGACGGTGTCGTTGTTGCCGTCGCTCGCCTGCAGGATCCGCTGCTTGACCACGTTCTGGAAGGCGCCGTCCGTGGCGACCTGGGCCTTCACCAATCGCTCCTGGGTGGTGCGGCCCCAGATGATCGCCGAGTGGTCGGTGATCTCGCCCGCGGTCACCCCGCTGGTGAACTTCTTCGGAGCAGCGAGCGCTGAGCCCGGCACCAGGAGCGCAACCGCTCCGACGACCGTGGCCATTGCCAGGTGACGTCGACTCCTCCCCACGCCGGCCAGTCTAGTCGAAACGCGGTGAGCCGCCGAGAGCGCTACCTGGTATCGGGGAGGCCTCGCTTTTTGAGATGAGGCTGAGCTAGGTGAGGACGCTCGACCTGTCGTAGACCAGTCCGGAACACGCAAGGCACCGCGCATCTGATCACGGACGACGCTGACCGGCTGGGCTGGCGGCCGCTCATCGACCTCTTCATGGGAAAGAATGAATCGTCGTCGGCTGTAGGCTCGGCCGCCTGAGCGGAGGAGAGCGAGCGACATCGATCGGCCTGGTGATGGGCAGCGTGCTGTCCGTGCAGGTCGGTGCCGCCGTGGCCACGACGCTGTTCGACGAGCTGGGCCCGTCCGGGACGGTGCTCCTGCGCACCGGCTTCGCCGCCGTAATTCTGGTCGCGATCTGGCGCCCCGGGGTGCCGCGGGGCGCCAGCGAGCCGCTGCGCGACGCGGTGCTGCTCGGGATCGCGCTCGCGGCCATGAACCTGAGCTTTTACGCGGCGCTCGACAGGATCCCGCTGGGGATCGCGGTGACGTTCGAGTTCACCGGGCCGTTTGCGGTCGCGGTCGCCGGCTCACGTCGCGCGAGCGACCTCTTGTGGGTGGCGCTCGCGGCCGGTGGGATCGTCCTCCTCTCTCCCGGCGTGCACGGCTCGCTCGACGGTCTGGGCGTGGCGTTCGCGCTGGTCGCGGGGGGCTTTTGGGCCGCCTACATCGTGCTCGCGGCGCGCGTCGGGCAGGGGTTCAGCGGCGGCCAGGGCCTGGCCGTTGCGATGTCGGTGGCGGCGGTGCTGTTGATCCCGGTCGGCGTCGCCGGCGGTGGCGGCGCGCTGGCCCGCCCGGGGCTGCTCGCGGTCGGCCTGGCGGTCGCGGTGCTCAGCTCCGCAATCCCCTACTCGCTCGAGCTGGAGGCGCTGCGGCGACTCCGGAAGGGGACCTTCGGCGTGTTGATGAGCCTCGAGCCCGCGGTCGCCGCGCTCGTTGGCCTGGCGTTGCTGGGGCAGGGCCTCAGCGCGACGGAGGTTGTTGCGATCACCCTGGTCGTGGCGGCCAGCGCTGGTGCGCTCGGGTCGGCGCGGGCTCCGGCACCGCTCGAGGCCTAGCGTTGCGGTCGCGGCTCATGGCCACGGCACCCGGTCACCGGCAGGCGCGGGTAGCGGGGATAGGCGGGATCGGTTCGCGAACGCTCGCAGAGCGAGAAGCTCGAGCCGCGCGTGTTGCGGACGATCCGCTGGTGGATGCAGGAGTCGCACAGGCCGGCGGGCGGGCGCGCCATGCGTTCAGTATCGCTACGTCCTCACTTCACTTTGTATAGTCATTTGCCGTGACCACCTTCAGGCGGCTACTTGGCTTCTTGCGTCCCTATCGCCGCTCGGTGGTCGCCTCGCTCGTCTTCGCCTCGCTGGCCATGGTGATGACGGTGGCGATCCCGTGGCTGGTCGGTCGCACGGTGGACGTGATCACCCCCCCG
>VAYK01000219.1 GCA_005884985.1 Actinomycetota bacterium
CAGCTCCATCAGCCGCTTGCCCCGCTCGCCGCTGGCGGTTAAGAGGTGGCCTCCCTCCACCAACAGCTCAACGGGCTCGTCGCCCACCCCGATCGTGGCGATCGTGCCGTCGACGACCAGACGTCCCGCGGTGGTCCCCTCCACCGGAGCGATGAATCCCTCTCCGCAGGGCAGGTTGCCGAACGCGCCCGGCTCGGTGAGCTCCCCGGCGTCGGGGATGCCCGCGCGCCCCTCCAGTCCGAGCCGCAGATCGGAGCCGTTGCGGCAGGTGATTCGCGCCTCAGATCCCGCCGTGAGCAGCTCGGCGATCGCCCGGCCCTTTCTTCGCAGCCCTTCCATGTCCGCGCTCATTACCCGGGCGAGCATCTCCTCGGTCACCCCGGGCAAGGTCGCCACCCGCGCGCCCGCTTCGGTGGCGGCCTTGCGCGCGGCGGTGTGGGAGAGCGACTGGACGGTCGGCGCCAAGACGACGTCCACCGCCGCCATCGCGGCGGCGATCGGCGCCGGTGGCTCGGCCGCGTGCGAGGCGCGCTCGGCCATCACCGCCAGCACCGCATCGGCCCCGGCGTCCTGGGCCTCGTCGCGCATCCGTTCGCCGATCCGCTGGGTGACCGGGTTGCAGATCACCAGCACCGTCTCGCCCTCCACAACCCCGAGGCAGTCGCGGACGACCGCGTTGACCGCCTGATCGAGCTCGCTCACCGACCGGCAGCCTAGACGTTGGCGCTCCCGCGCCATCGGCTGCGGACCGTGGGAAGGTGCCCACCGTACGCGGCCGGACTGGCGGCAGCAATAACCGCGCCGGCGGGTCGACGAGGCCCGTCCCGGGCTCGGCGGCGTCGCGGAGATCTCCGGATCGGCCGTGAGGGCGCCGCTACGATTCGATCCCCGCCGGAGTAGCTCAGCTGGTTAGAGCAGCGGAATCATAATCCGAAGGCCGTGGGTTCGAGTCCCTCCTCCGGCACTGCAGAAATGGCTCGTCAAGCCGTCAACTGTTGCTTCGCCAAGTCCGCGTACAGTGAATATGTCGGTCGGCTTCAATGAATCCCCCGCTCGCGCCCGGCGGTCCTCGTCGCTGGACTGCTGCGCTCGCCGGCAGCGCGTTCATGAAACATCACGGACCGCACGGTTCTCTTCGTCGCCGCGCCGTCCGAACAGTAGATAGGGGCTCATCAGCCCCTTGCCCTTTACCTCGACCGCGCCGCGCGGACGGAGCTCGTAGAGCTCTCGCAACTGCTCAAAGGTTCGCTCGGTGACCTGGATCGTCCCAGGCGGGGCGTGGGACTCCATGCGGCTGGCGGTGTTGACGGTGTCGCCCCAGAGGTCATAGATGAACTTCGCCCGCCCAATCACGCCGGCAACGACCGGGCCGGTATCGATGCCGATCCGCACCTGCAGCGCGTGTCCGGTCTCACCCGCCAGGCGCACGACCTCGGGCCCCATCGCGAGCGCCATCTCGGCGATCGCCTCGGCGTGGTCCTCACGCGGCAGGGGAATGCCGCCAGCGACCATGTAGGCGTCTCCGATCGTCTTGATCTTCTCGACCCCGTGGTCGGCGGCGAGCGCATCCCAGCTCGCGAACACGCTGTCAAGCAGCGCCACCACATCCGACGCGGAGAGCCGCTCAGATAGTTGCGTGAAGCCGACGATGTCGGCGAACAGCACGGTGACACTTGGGCGAGCGTCGGCGATGATTCCCTCCTGCTCCTTCAGGCGCGCTGCAACGGGCTCGGGTAGGACGTTCAGCAGCAGCCGTTCGGACTTGGCCTGCTCGAGCTCGAGCGCGTGGTGCTCGCGCGCGAGCGCTCCGAGGGCCCGCTCGCGCGCCCGCACGAAGTACTGAAGCAGCGCGAACGTGGTGGTCGCGACGCCGAGAATGTTCAGCGCAAAGAACGCGACGACAACGCCGCTGGGAACGTGGGGAGCGGCAGCGGCCAGGGTGGGATCGATCGCGGCCGACGCCGCGACCAGCCCGACGAAAGCAACGAACCACGGGATCGCCTGCCGCGCCCCCACGAACAGCAGCGCGCCCAACGGCGCCGTGACCGCCCACAGCGACACGGCCGAGGAGGACGCGAAGCCGCCGAGGCTCCACTGCAGCGCGAAGGGCAGCAGCAGGCTCATCCACAGCTGGCTGCGTCGGAACAACAGGTAGCGGCGTGTCCGGGCGAACCTGTAGATGCTCGCCGCCGAGGCCACCTGATAGCCGAGCGGAATCGCTGCCGAAACCCAGAGGCCGAGCGCGGCGTAGGTCGCGACCCATACGAACGAGAGGCTGGCCATCAGCGTCGAGGACAGGACCAGGACCGTCTTGCGAACCCGAAGCTCCTCCGAGTCCGACGGCGAGAACCCGATCACCGCCAGCCGTTTCAACCAGCCAGGGAGCGGCCGCGACGTCCAGCGAGTACCCAAATTCCTCACGCGGCTCGCTGTCGTTTGTGGGGCTTGCGGCGAGCCGCCCGGGCCGGCCCTCCTCTGGGCACCGCGCCTGTCGGCCGTCGGCCCGCCGGCGGCGGACGGCGTCGTGCGCGAAGGCGCAGAACGGGCCGCGGGGGCAGATCGAACGCGACCCAGAGGCCCGAGAGCGCGGTGAGGGCGGCGACCATGCCGATCGCCGCCCCGAAATCGATTGCATCGGCAACAGCGCCAACGACCAGACCCCCCGCCACATAGCCCATGTCGCGCCAGAAGCGGTAGACGCCCACCACGGGGGCGCGGGCCACCGGGCTGACCGCATCCGAGACCGCCGCGATCAGCGTTGGGTAGACGAGTGCCGTGCCGATGCCGAGCGCAACCGCCGCCGCCACCGCCTCGCCGATCCGTCCATCCGAGATCGCCAGCAGACAGAGCGCCGCACCCTGGATCAGCATCCCGGCGACGATGAGCGGCTTGCGGCCGATGCTGTCTGACCAGTGTCCGGCCCAGATCTGTCCCAGGCCCCACACCGCCGGGTAGATGCCGGCGACCAGTCCGATCTCGCCGGTGCTCGCGCCGTGGGCGGCGAGGAAAAGGGGCACGAGCCCCCAGGCCAGAGCGTCGTTCAGGTTATTGACCAAGCCCGCCTGCGAGCAGGAGCGAAGCGCGGGGATGCGGTAGGTCGCATCGGGAAAGGCGTCGCGCATCCGCGGAGCGCTGGCGCTCACGTCGTGGTCTCGAGCCTGCTCGAGGGCGACGTGGGCGGCTGTATCGCGCACGAAGATCACGGTGATCAGCAAGGCGATCAGCGCGATCGCCGCCCCACCTACGACCAGCACGTCCCGCGCGACAAGGTCGGCGGCGAGCCAGCCGCTGACGGCGGCAGCGAGAGCGACGCCGCCGTAGCCGGCGGACTCGTTCAGACCGAGCGCCAGGCCCCGGCGCTTGGGCCCGACAAGATCGATCTTCATCACCACCGTCATCGACCAGGCGAGGCCCTGGTTGACGCCGAGGAAGAGGTTGGCGGCGACGATCCAGGCCCAGGTCGGTGCGACGCCGATCAGCAGCGGGACCGGCAGGGCGACCGCCCAGCCGGCGATCAGCAGGCGGCGCCTGCCTATGCGCTGGGCAAGCGCCCCGGCCCCGAGGTTGGTGAACGACTTGGCGAGGCCGAAGGCGACGATGAAGGAGAGGACCGCGACGGATGAGCCGACCCCGAAGGAGTCCTCGCCGATCAGGGGAAGCGTCGAGCGCTCCAGCCCGACCATCGCCCCGACCAGGGCGTTGATGGCGACGAGCAGGCCGAATTGGGGAAGGTTCTCCCGCAGCCCGAGCTCGATCTTGCGCCGGCTCAAGCGATTGCGGCCGAGGGCTCCCCGGAGCGGTTGGCCGCGGCGATCTCCGCTTGTTGCTCGGGGGCGGGTGGGATGTCCTTGAGCACGGCTTCGACGAATGCATCCTCGGAGCCGGCGTCCAGCGCATCGTTGTGGCGGCGCTCGAAGCCGATCGTGGAGGCGGGGTGCCCGGAGAGGCCGCGGCCGCAGACCGACCCGGCGTAATGAGCCGGGTAGACCAGGAGGTGGTCGGGCAGCGCCAGCAGCCGCTCGTGCAGCGAGCGGTAGAGGGTGCGGGCCAGCTCTTCAACGCTCTCCTCGCTCGCGGCGTGCAGATCGGGACGGCCGACGTCGCCGACCAGCAACGAGTCGCCGGTGAGGACGAACCAGGGCTCCTCGCCGCGGCGGTGGTCGGTGACCAGATAGGAGTGATGAGCCGGGGCGTGGCCGGGTGTGGCGATCGCCTCGACCACCGTGTTGCCGAGCTCGACGAGCTGCCCGTCGGCGAGGGGCCGGTGGGCGAACTCGGCGCCGGATCCCTCCGGCAGGTAGGCGGTGGCGCCGGTTCGCTCGGCGAGTCCCGGGAGTCCCGAGACGTGGTCCGCCTGAATGTGGGTCTCGATCACCGCGACGATCTTCGAGCCCTGCGAGTCCGCGGCGGCGACGTAGTCGTCGACCAGGTCCGCATGCGCGTCGACGACGGCGAACTCCCCCACCGTCTTGCAGCCAAACAGATAGGAGGCGCAGGCGGTCTCGTCGTTGAGGAACTGGCGGAAGTAGATTGGGGCTTGACAAGTTATCAATAGTTCTATTGAATAGCGAACATGGCTGAGCAGAAGCCCGCCAAAACCGCCCTCTTCGAGTCGATCGCCGTGATGGGAAAGGCATTTGCCAGCCCGCGACGCCTCGAGCTCCTTGACCTCCTGGCCCAGGGCCCGCGCACGGTCGATCAACTGGCCAAGGCGAGCAAGCAGTCGACCGCGAATGCCTCCCAGCACCTGCAGGCCCTGCACGCCGCTGGCCTGGTCAGCCGCGAGCGGGAGGGCAACAAGGTCCGCTATGACCTGGCAGGCGAGGACGTCCTGCAGCTCTGGCTGGCACTTCGGGATACCTCGGCCGAGCGCCTGGCCGAGGTCGAGCGCTCGGCACGTGATTACCTCGGTGAGGAGGTCGAGGCCATCGATCGCACCGAGCTCCTGAAGCGGATGCGACGCCGCGATGTCGTTGTCCTCGACGTCCGCCCCAACGAGGAGTTCGAGGCCGGGCACATTGAGGGCGCGAGGTCGATCCCGATCGACGAGCTGAAGGAGCGCCTGGACGAGCTGCCCAAGAGCCGCGAGGTGATTGCCTACTGCCGCGGGCCCTTCTGCGTCATGGCCCATGACGCTGTCCATCAGCTGCGATCGGCCGGCCGCTCGGCCCGCAGGCTCGAGGAGGGCTGGCCCGAGTGGCACCTGCGCGAACTCGAGGAAGCCGGCAAGCGATGAGCTGGACCGAGCGCAACCTGGCGGTTCAGGGCTACTGCTTGACGGGCGAGGAGGCGCACCGGCTTCGGTGGGCCCTTCGCCTCCCGAACGGCCTTTGCTTGATGCTCGTCTTACTCGGCCTGGCCCTCCAGTCAGCCGTGCTGCTCTTGGCCCTCGTGCCGATCGGAGCCGTCGCCGGATGGACCCGGCGCCATCCATTCGACCTGATCTGGAACTACGGACTCCGCCACCTGAGCGGTGCACCTGAGCTTCCTCCCAACCCGACTCCACGCCGCCACGCCTTCAAGCTGGGCACGATCTGGCTGCTGGCGATTGGCCTGCTCTTTGCTTTAGGCCAGCCGACTGCCGCGCTGATCCTCGGCGCGATTTTGCTCCCGGTCTGCGGACTGGTGACGCTGACGAACTTCTGCATCCCGTCGACGCTGCTCGGCATCTGGTCGCGCCGAAGGGGGACCGCTGTCCCGACCCAGGTGCCAGATACGACCTGAGAGGTGCCAGATGGAGGCAATTCGCAACGCAATTGAAGCGGCGTCAGGGAAGCTCGCCGAACATCCGGAGATGGCCGTGGGGACGGACGCCGCTGCACTCGCCGGGCACGAGGAGGGGCTGCGCTTTCGCGTGGACGGCCCTAACGGCGCCATCACCACGGACATGTCGGAATCGGTCGGAGGTGGCGCGTCGGCGCCGACCCCGGGCTGGCTGATGCGAGCGGCTCTGGCCGCGTGCGATGCCACGACGGTGGCGATGGAGGCCGCCCGCGACGGCATCGAGCTCAGCGACCTGACCGTTTCGGTGGAGAGCGACACGGACTTCCGCGGCGTCCTCGGCGTCGAGGGCGCGCCCCATCCAGGTCCGCTCGCGGTCCGGGTCCGGATCGAGCTGGCGGCTCCGGACGCCACCGAGGATCAACTACGGGAGATCGTTCGCCGAGCCGAGGCCCGCTCTCCGGTACGCGACGCGATCGCCCGCGAGGTCTCGATGAGTACCGAGATCGAGACGGCATCACCCGCCCCTTCGAGCTGAGCATTAATCAAGGAGGAGAGATGGATGCCACAGGAGCCACAGTCGACAGCCGTGAGCTGGAGACAAAGGTCAAGGACATGTACCGGCACGTCGCCGAGCAGCCCGACGGCAAGTACCACTTCGAACTGGGTCGACCCCTCGCCGAGCGGCTCGGCTATCCGCCGGACGTCCTCGGTCGGATACCCGAGGGTGCGAGCGAATCATTCGCCGGCGTCGGCTACTTCTTCGACCTCGCGGACCTGGCCGAGGGTGAGGCGGTCATCGACCTCGGTAGCGGCTCCGGGATGGACGTCTTCTTCGCCGCTGAGCGGGTCGGGACGTCGGGAAGCGTCGTCGGCGTTGACTTCACATCCGAGCAGCTCGCCAAGGCGCGGCGGATCGCGAACGAGTCCGGCTATTCCCAGGTCGAGTTCCGCGAGGGGCGCATCGAGCAGCTCCCGGCCGAGGCGGAGAGCTTCGATTGCGTGATCTCGAACGGGGTGATCAACCTCGCGCCCGACAAGGGAGCCGTCTTCGCCGAGGCGTTCAGAGTCCTTCGGCCCGGAGGCAGGCTCGCGATCGCCGACATCGTCAGCGAGCAGCAGATGAAGGAGTCGATCGTCTGCGACGCCGCCCTCTGGGCCTCATGCATCGGCGGCGCCGCTCAGGTGGACGCCTACCGCGAGGCGATCGAGGGCTCGGGGCTGGGGATCGAGGAGATCCGCGAGAACCCCTACCAGTTCATCTCCGATCGGGCCCGTGACGCCAGCGCCAAATACGGGGTCAAGAGCGTCTCGCTCCTGGCCATCAAGCCAAGCAACTGACAGAGGAGAAGGACGATGACTGCCACGACCAATCCGAACAAGGCACTGCGGGAGAAGGGCGACTTCACGCAGATCGCGGCAAGCATTCGGTTGCGGCGACGGGACCACCGCGGTGCCCGCCGCTCAGCGGGGGGCGGACGTTCTGGGCGTCGACATCGCCGGCAACCTGGTCGCGGCGGGCAACGATCGCGCCGAGTCCCTCGGCCTGGCCAACCTCAGATTCCAGGAGGGCGATGCCACGGACCTGCATGAGCTCGATGACGAGAGCTTCGACCTGGTCGTCAGCATCTTCGGGGCGATGTTCGCTCCCAAGCCCTTCGATGTGGCCAAGGAGATGGTCCGGGTGACCAAGCCGGGAGGGCGGATCGTGATGGGGAACTGGATCCCGAACGACCCGACCTTGGTGGCTCAGATCCTGAGGATCAGCTCCTCCTACTCGCCTCCGCCTCCGGAGGGCTTCGTCAGCCCGATGACCTGGGGCGTGGAGGACGAGGTGATCGAGCGGTTCACCTCCGCCGACGTCCCCAAAGAGCGGATCTCGTTCGAGAGGGACACCTACACGTTCAACTACCCCGGTCCGCCGTCGGAGCTGGTGGCTGAGTTCAGGAGCTACTACGGGCCGACCATGAACGCGTTCGAGGCGGCGGCAGCCAACGGCCGCGAGGCTGAGCTACAGGCCGAGCTCGAGGCCCTGTTCAACGAGCAGAACACGAGCGATGGGGCCACCACGATCCCGGCGACCTTCCTGCGGGTGACCGTCCAGCGGTAGTCGGTTCTCTCAGGTCAGGGCGCGGCGATCGCGCAGCCGAGCACCGCGGTGACGAACTCGGCGAAGACATCGTCGGGTAGGGCCTTCGGATCGGCGGCGCGCTCGAATGCGAGCCCGTTCAGCGATGCGGCGATGGCAGTCGCCAGCACCGGCGCCGGGAAGCGGAGCTCGAACCCGTGCCGCTTCGCGACCCGCTCCAGGGTCTCGGCGAGGGCATCCCGGTTCGCGTCGCGTCGCTTCGCGAGCTCGCCCTGCAGCTCCGGGTTGCGGACGCTCAGCGACCAGAACTCATAGAAGAGAAGCGGCCAGTCTGGATCCGCCTCCAGGACGTTGCGGAATTGAGCGGCCGCCTCGCTGCTCGCGTCGCCCTCGCCCTCCGCGGCCTCCGCGATCGCCCGGAACTCGCCCGCGCGCTGCTCGACCTGCCGGTCGGCGATCGCCAGGAAGAGCTCCTCCTTCCCCGCAAAGTTCGAGTAGAGCGCGCCGATCGTGAAGCCGGCCTCGGTAGCGATCTCGTCAACCGTTGCCCGGTGATAGCCCCGACGCGCGAAGACCTTCGCCGCGGCGGCGACCACCCGCTCACGCGTCTGCTCCTGGGCCTCTTTGCGCGACATCACAGTTGCCACGGTTCGGATAGCTTACGCTATCCAGATTGCGTACACCATCTGAACGAGGAGAGCCGATGCCGACCGCTGCCGTCGCCGACCAGACCGAGACCGCCCGCCGAGCCCTCGAGCAAGTCTGCTCGGGCGACCTTGATGGGATCGCGGGCGTCTACCACCCGGACTTCGTCGATCACGTCAACCGGCTCACGTACCGCGGTCACGCCGGCGCCCGGCGCTCAGTCGCTCTCTACCTGAAGCTCTTCCCCGACCTTCGTTTCGAGGTCGACGAGCAGGTCAGCGAGGGGGACCGGGTCGCCTCCCGCTGGACGCTGCGGGGCACCCATCGCGGTCGCGAGGTCGAGCTGCGCGGCATCGTCATCAGCCGCTTTGAGGACGGACGGATCATCGAAGACTGGGCCGCCAGCGACACCATGGAGCTGGTCCGCCAGCTCGGGCTGCGGCGGACGATCCAGCTAGCCACCAGCCACCGCGCCCTGCTCTTCGATCGAGGCGCATCGTCCACGTCCGGACCCGGCGCCGCTCGCCGGCTGATCGATCGACTCAGCTGCCGGCTCCGGCAGAATCGCTCCTGCCCCGTGCCACCGAGCGAGACAGAGCGGGTACGCCGGATTCAGGACAAGAACGCCGGCGGCTACGACCGGCAGATGAACTTCTTCGACCGCGTGCTCTTCGCCGGCGGCCGGGAGTGGGCCTGCTCGCAGGCCGAGGGCGAGGTCCTGGAGATCGCGATCGGCACCGGACGCAACCTCATCCACTACCCCTCCGGGGTAAAGCTGACGGCGATCGAGTACAGCCCCGAGATGCTGGCGATCGCTCGCGACCGCGCCGCCAAGATCGACCGCGAGGTCGACCTGCGCGAGGGCGACGCCCAAGCGCTCGAGTTCCCCGACGAGAGCTTTGACACGGTCGTCATCACCCTCGCCCTCTGCACGATCCCCGACGACCGCAAGGCGGTACAAGAGGCGAGGCGGGTGCTTCGGCCGGGAGGGAAGCTGATCCTGCTCGAGCATGTGCGCAGCCCGCTCCTCCCCGTCCGGACGGTGCAGCACCTGATCGAGCCACTCGCGATCCGCTTCGAGGCCGACCACCTAACCCGCGAGCCGCTCGACTACCTCATCGACGAGGGCTACGAGGTGGAGAGCAGCGAACGGTCGCGGATCGGCATCGTCGAGCGGGTTATCGCTCGCAAACCCACCTGAGCGGCAGTAGCCTGCCTGGGCCTGAACGAAGGAGGCGATGCAGCGTGGATATGTCAGGCGCGATGGCCGTCGTCATGGTGGCGATGATGGTCGTGATGATGGGCGGCATGCTCGTCGGCGGCGCGTGGGCGTTCATCCGCCGACGGCGACACCGAAGCGATCGCTAGGTGAGCCGACCCCGGCTGCTGCTCGTTCCCGAGTTCACTGAGGTCGAGTGGGGTCAGATCCGCTCGCGCCTCGAGGAGTGGGCCGAGGTCGCGACGTACGATCCGCCTGGCGTCGGCGTAGAGCCGGAGAGCGAGACGTTCGACCGCGGCGCGATCGTCCAGCGGGGATTGGCCGAGCTCGACCGCCGGGGATGGGACCACTGCTTCATCGCCAGCGACAGCTGGGGGATCGCGAGCGCGGTGCAGCTAGCCGCAGAGCGGCCCGATGTCGTTGACGGGCTCGCCCTCGGGCACGCCAAGCTCTCGTTTCGGCGTGATGGTCCTCGGGCTCCCCTCAGCGCCGGCGTCTACGAGGCGATGACCGAGCTCGTCAACACGGACCACGAACAGTTCCTCCGTCACGGTGCAGTGCAGGCGACCGGCGGCTCGATCGACGAGGAACAGGCTGAGCGGATGATCGAGCGGTTCCCCCGAGACCTGATGCAGCGCGGCTGGGAGATGATCACTCGCGATGACGTCGACCTACGCGAGCCGCTCGCGAAGCTGGACTGTCCATTGCTCTTCGCCAAACACGATGGATGTCTGGGTAGCACTGACGAAGGCTTTGAGGATGCGGCGGCGGCCTTTCCCCGAGCGCAGATCGTCACTACGAGCGACGCACCACTCGCCAGCGAGGATTTCGCGGAGGCGCTACGGAGCTTTTGTCGCTCGGCCGATTGAGTCATCGGGTGTCGGCGTAGCTGTCGGCAAACCGTGCGTCGAGCTGTGCGTCGAACCAGGGACTTCCAGTGGCTGACACTCGGGCTGAATCCCCGGCCCTCGATAAGCGGTCGTCGCCGCCTCGGCCCACCAAGGCACGCATCGCCGTCCATGGCTGGCTGTGGTTCATCGACGTGCCTGCCTGAACTGGATCGAGCATCGCGATCTCTCGCGGGAGGCCCTGCGCGATCTCTTGCTGGGCACGCTGCTCGGGGCGCTCGCGGCAGCCGATGCTGTGCCGTCCAGCGCGACTCCTCAGCCTGAAGCATTGGGTGCCTCGGCGCTCTGAGCGCATCGAGGTCACGCCTGACGCGGGCGGACCGAGGCGACGCCGATGCTCGCCGCCCCGGGGTTTTGGACCTATTCCTCGCGAGTTATGCTTTTGGCGTGGGCAACGGAACATCAAACGGGCTCGGGCTTCATCGCCGCCTCCTCCACGGGCTCGCCGATCCGTCTCGGCTTGTGATCCTCGAGGCGATGCGGGGGCAGGAGCGACGGGTCGGCGACCTCGCCGTGGAGACCGGACTCTGACAGCCGAACGTCTCCAAGCACCTGGCATGCCTTTGGGGTTGCGGCCTCGTGGCACGGGAGCGGCGCGGGCGCGAGGTGTATTACCGGCCGATCGACGGCATCGAGGAGCTGTTCGGCGCGATGGACGACGTCATCGAGCGCGCCGGGATGACGATCGGCGCCTGCCCGCTGACGGACAAGACACTCGAGCCGAGCGCGCTGTGAGCGCTCCGCCTACAGCCAAGGGGGCCGTCGAGCTCGCCGTCGCCCCCGCTCCGGCCCGGGTCGATCGCTCCGAGTTCCTGAGGCTGGCACGCCGGGCCCGCTGGCTGTCGTGGGCGAGCCTGGGTTATATGACCCTCGAGGGCGCCGTCGCCCTGATCGCCGGCATCGTCGCCGGCTCGATCGCGCTCACCGGATTCGGCATCGACTCGGCGATCGAAGGGGTTGCGAGCCTGATCGTTGTTTGGCGCTTCACCGGCTCGAGGCTCCTCTCCGAACACGCCGAGGAGCGGGCTCAGAAGCTGGTCGCGATCTCCTTCTTCCTCCTCGCCCCATACATCACGGTCGAGGCCGTCCGCGACCTGATCGGCAGCCACCAGCCCGAGGCGAGCTGGGTCGGGGTCGGCCTTGCGGCGAGCTCGATCGTTCTGATGCCGATGCTCGGGATCGCCAAGCGGAGGATCGGCGAGCGGATCGGCTCGCCGTCGACCGCCGGCGAGGGCGCCCAGAACCTGCTCTGCGCCTACATGGCGGTGGCCCTCCTGGTCGGGCTTGGCGGCAACGCTCTCTTTGGCGTCTGGTGGCTCGACCCGGTGGCGGCTCTCGTAATCGCGGGACTCGCCGTCAACGAGGGCATCGAGGCCTGGCGCGGCGAGGGCTGCTGCGTCCCCGGACCCACGGCTTGTGAGGACGACTGCTGCGCCGAATGAGCGACGGGCACCCTCACGGGCCGCACACCCACGGCGTGTCGAGCGTGGCGGACCGCGGCAAGCTTGCGCTTGCGCTCGCCCTGATCGTCGGCTTCATGGTCGCGGAGGTCGTCGCCGGGATCATCGCCAACTCCCTGGC
>VAYK01000220.1 GCA_005884985.1 Actinomycetota bacterium
CAACGGGATCCGCTCGGCGAGCGCCGCCGGGATGCGGGTGGTCGCGGTCCCGCGGCCGGACTTCCCACCGTCGGCCGAAGCGCTTCGCGTGGCGGACGCGGTGCTCGCCTCCCTCACCGAGCTGGAGGCGACGATGGAGGAGCTGACCTGAAAACGGGTCGGCTTGCAGACGGAGACGTCTGCGTCTATGCAGTCAGCGCCGGCTCGAGCTCGGCCTCGAGACGCCGCTTCGGCAGGGCGCCGATCACGCGCTTGGCCTCAGCGCCGTCGCGGAACAGGATCAGGGTCGGGATCGAGAGGATGTCGAAGCGCGCCGCGGTCTCCTGGTTCTCGTCGGTGTTGATGCTGACGATGTGAAAGTCCTCACGTTCGGACGCCATCTCCTCGAGGATCGGATGCACGACGCGGCAGGGCCCGCACCAGGGCGCCCAGAAGTCCACCAGCACAGGATGCTCGGACTCGAGCACCTCAGACTGGAAGTTGCCGTCGGTCACGTCGGGGAGCTTCCCCGTCACTTCTCTTCTCCTGATCGCTTGATCTGCATCGTCTTCTCTGGAGGGCCGACCCCTCTCGACCGGCTGCCATTACTATACAAAATATAGTCCCGGTAGCTTCGCGCCGTTCAGCGTCCGCGAAGCCGCATCGCCGGCACTCGCCAGGCTGCCTCGAGCACGATCGGGCCCGTCATCTTCGAGCGCCCCACTCGCCGGTCGCGGAAGATGATCGGCACCTCCACCACCGTGAACCCGGCCCGGATCGCCCGGAAGGTGGTCTCCACCTGGAAGGCGTAGCCAAGCGAGACGAGGGATGGGAGGTCGATCGCCTCCAGCACCGTGCGATGAAAGACCTTGAAGCCGCCGGTCAGGTCGCGGATCCCGATGCCCAGCGCCGCCCGCGCGTAGGCGCTCCCCCAGCGGCTGATCGCGCGACGGCCCGGGCCCCAGTCGGTGACCCCGCCGCCCTCTGCGTAGCGCGAGCCGAGCACCAGGTCCCCCTCGGCGGCCGCCTCGAGCAGGCGCGGGAGATCGGCCGGGTCGTGCGAGAAGTCGGCGTCCATCTGCACGATCAGCTCGGCCCCGCCCGCCAGCGCCTCCCCGAACCCTGCGACGTAAGCGGGGCCCAGGCCCCGCTTGGCGCCGCGATGCAGTACGGCGACGTCGTCGCGACCCTGAGCCAGGCGATCGGCGATCCGCCCGGTGCCGTCGGGCGAGGCGTCGTCGACGACCAGCACCCGCCGCGCCGGCGGCAGCCGCTCGAGCGCCGCGCTGACGATCGCCTCGACGTTGGCGGCCTCGTTGTAGGTGGGAATGACGAGCCAGACGGTCGCGTTCTCCGCCACCCCCCGATGCTATTCGTCGCCCGCCTGCGCCGGGATAAGTTTGGGGTATGCGAAACGCCGAGATTGCCGATGCGCTGGCCGACCTGGCCATGCTGTACGAGCTCGACGGGGCGATCAGATACCGGGTGCTCGCCTATCGCGAGGCGGCCCGAGTGATCCGGCAAAGCCCCGTCTCGGTCGAGGAGCTCGCCCGTGCCGGCCGGGCGACCGAGCTTCCCGGCGTCGGCAAGACGCTCGAGCAGAAGATCCTGGCGCTGCTCGACAGCGGCGAGATCCCCGCCGCGGCAAAGCTGAAGCGAAGGTTCCCGCCGTCGCTGATCGAGGTGACCATGGTCCCCGGCGTGGGGGCGAAGACGGCACGTCGCCTCTACGACGAGCTCGGCGTCACGAGTCTCGAGGACCTGCGCGCCGCCGCCGAGCAGGAACGGATCCGTCAGCTCAAGGGACTGGGGCCGAAGGTCGAGGAGAACGTGCTGGCGGGGCTCGGCAAGCTCGCCGACCGAGGGCCCGCGGAGCGATTGCTGCTGTCCGAGGTACTGCCGGTGGCCGAGCAGCTAGCCGAGCACCTTCGCGCCCATCCCGCCAGCGACGCTGTCGAGCTCGCCGGGTCCGTACGGCGCCGGACCGAGACCTGCCACGACATCGACCTGATCGCGACCGCCGGCGACCCGGCGGCGCTGGCGCGGGCGCTTCTGGATCATCCCCTGGCGGCGACCAAGGGCTCGTCCGGCGAGGGCGGCGCCCGGATCACCACCCACAACGGGGTCGCCGTCGACCTGCGCATCGTCGCCCCCGACGCCTACGGAAACCTGCTTCAGCACTTCACCGGGTCGGCCGAGCACAACGTGGAGCTGCGCGAGCGCGCGGTGGGGATGGAGCTGTCGGTCTCCGAGCACGGGATCACCGACACCGCCACCGGCGAGGTCTCCCGCTATGCCACCGAGGCGGAGGTCTACGGGCGCCTCGGCCTCGCCTATATCGAGCCCGAGCTGCGTGAGGCCAACGGCGAGATCGCGGCCGCCGCTGCCGGCACGCTGCCGGAGCTGGTCGCCATCGAGGACATCCGCGGCGACCTGCACTGCCACACCACGATCTCCGACGGCCACGACACGCTCGACGGTATGGCCGAAGCCGCGCGGGCCCGCGGCTACACCTACCTCGCGGTGACCGACCACTCCGCCAGCCACGGCTTCGGCGACCACGTCTCGCCCGCACGACTCGAGGAGCGGATCGAGGAGGTGCGGGCGTTCAACTCGGGTCGCCGCGGCTTCCGGCTGCTGGCCGGCTCGGAGGTGAACATCCTCCCCGACGGCTCGCTCGACTACGCGGATGATCTGCTGGCCGAGCTCGACTGGGCGATCGCCAGCGTCCACACCTCGTTCAAGATCTCCAAGCGAGCGATGACCGAGCGGGTGATCGCCGCGATCGAGCATCCGCTCGTCGACTGCGTCGGGCACCTCAGCGGGCGCCTGATCGGCCGGCGCGATCCCTACGAGATCGACGTCGAGCGCGTCGTGGAGGCGGCGGCCCGCACCGGGACGATGCTCGAGATCAACGGCAACCCGAACCGGCGCGACCTCTCGGAGCGCCACGCGCGGCTCGCCGCCGAGGCCGGGGCGTTGATCTGCGTCAACACCGACGCCCACCGGGTCGCCACCCTCGACAACATGACCTACGGGATCGCCACCGCCCGCCGCGCGTGGTTAACCGCCGACCAGATCGCCAACACGCGCGCGCGGCGCGAGTTCAGCCGGCTTCGGAAGCGGGCGCGGCGGTAGCCGCGAGACAGCCCGCGCATCCGTTCCCAGCGCCCCGCCAAGATAGTTTGCTAGGCTAATTAGCAATGGTAAGCACAGCCGCAAAAGTCGCGGACGACCGGGTGGTCGAGGTGGCCGCTCAGTTGCGCATGGCGATCCTTCGCACGGCCCGCCGACTGCGACAGGAGGCTGGCGTAGACCTCGGCCCCGCTCTGATCGCGGCGCTGGGAACGGTCGAGCGCCACGGACCGCTGACTCCAAGCGAGCTGGCCGATCTCGAGCGGGTGAAGCGGCCCACGGCAACGCGAATGGTCAATCGCCTCGAGGCGGAGGGTCTCATCGTGCGTGCCCGAGATCCCGCCGATGGGCGTTCGAGCCTGGTCAGCGCGAGCCCCCGCGGCCTCGAGCTGCTGCGCCGTCTGCGCAAGCGCAGGACCGCCTACCTCGCTCGCCGGCTCCGAGAGCTGGACCCGGACGAGGTCGCAGCGCTGGCACGTGCCGCCGAAATCCTCGAGCGCCTTGTCGAGGGTGAGCGCGGGTGAGTGCCGCGCTCCGCCGCTCCTTCACCTCCCTGGCCGTCCCCAACTACCGCCGCTACTTCGCCGGCCAGCTCGTCTCGCTGAGTGGCAACTGGACCCAGGTGGTCGCCGAGATGTGGCTGATCCTGGCGCTGACCGGGAGCGGTCTGGCGGTCGGGGTGACCTCCGCGCTGCAGTTCCTGCCGCTCCTCTTGTTCGGCGCCTGGGGCGGGCTGCTCGCCGATCGGTTTCCGAAGCGCTCCCTGCTGACCGTCACCCAGACGCTGATGGTGCTCCCCGCGCTGACGCTATGGGCGGTGACAAGCGCGGGCATGGTCGCGCCGTGGATGGTCTATGCCCTCGTCTTCGCGCGCGGGGCGATCAACGCGGTCGACAACCCGACTCGCCAGAGCTTCGCGATCGAGATGGTGGGCGCCGATCGGGTCGTGAACGCGGTCAGTCTCAACAGCGTCCTGATTCATTCCGCGCGCATCCTGGGCCCGGCGACCGCCGGGGTGCTGATCACGACCCTGGGGGTGGGCACCTGCTTTCTGGTCAATGCGCTGTCCTTCGGCGCCATGGTCATCGCCCTGAGGGCCATGGAGCCGCACGAGCTTCGCCCCGCGCCCCCGGCCTCCCGCGGCCCCGGCGCCGTGCGCGCGGGACTGCGCTACGTCCGCAGGACGCCGGCCCTGGCGATCCCGCTGGCGATGATGGCATTGGTGGGGACCCTCGGCTACAACTTCCAGGTCATCCTGCCGCTGCTGGCGCGGTTCAGCTTCGACGGCGGCGCCTCGGCATATACCGTC
>VAYK01000008.1:0-1950 GCA_005884985.1 Actinomycetota bacterium
GCTGGTGGTGTCGTGCTGGAGCTGGCGGTAGGCGGCGATCTTGCGCTGGAGCTGGACCAGATTCTCGGCGCGGCGGTTCACGGCGCTCAGCGTCTGCAGGCCGACCGCGCCCACCGTGATGAGCAGGACCACGATGGCGAGGAACGCCGCCAGGAGCTTGGCGTGGACCGTGATGGGCATCCGCGCAACGAGTCTGATCACCCACGCCGTCACGGCCGCCGCATCTCCCGCAGCAGACTCTGCACGTCTCCGAGCAGCTCGTCGGGGTCGAACCGCACTCCCAGGTACTGTACGCGGAGGACCCCGTCCCTGTCGATCAGCGAGGTGAGGAACGTGTGGTCCACGTCCCCGCGCGGGCTCTTCCGAGCGTAGACGCCGTACCGCTTCTCGACGTCCTGGATCTCGGCCGCCGAGCCCGTCAGAAACGCCCAGCCCGCCGGATTCGCCCCGTGGGCCCGGGCGTAGCGCCTGAGGACCTCGGGCGTGTCGCGCTCGGGATCGACCGTCACAGACGCGAAGAACACCCGCGGGCCGAAGTCAGGGCCGAGCTTGGCCTGGAGCGCGGCCATCTTCGCCGTCAGGAGCGGGCACGTGTCGGCACAGCTCGCATAGACGAAGGTGACCGCGACGACCTTCCCGCGGAGGTCCCGGAGCGACAGGCGCGCGCCGTCCTGAGTCGTCAGCGCGAACTCAGGGGCCGGCCCGATCTTCGAGAGGTGCGCGTCCGCCCTGGCCTCATGGCCCGCGACGCGCGCGGCTGCGGCGCACATCGCCAGGGCGGCGAGCGCCGCCACGCTCCAGAGTCTCAGGGGACTCACGTTAGCCCTTCAGCTCCTTCCTGAGCTCGTTGAGGAAGCGCCAGTCGGTGCCCTGCGCGATGATCCTCTGCGGCGTCGACCTGATCATCCCCGCCTCGTGCAGACGAACCGCGTAAAAGCGTATCGTGTCCTCGGGGTCGTAGTCGCGCCACTTCGTGTAGGCAAGCGCCTTTAGTGTCTCCCGGGCGTAATCGAAGTCCTTCGCGTAGCCCTTCTCCACCATGAGGCGCGCGACCCGCTCCGGCTCCCGCGCACAGACGTCCGCCGCTTTGAGGATCGCCCGGAGGGCCCGTTTCGTCGCCACCGGGTTCCTGCGAGCAAATTCACGGTTCACCGCCATGAAGCAGCAAAAGTACTGAGACCACGGACGGTCCGTCGTGATGTCAAGGATGACGCGACCGATTCTCCGCGCGCGCAGCTCCTGGGCTTCTTCCGCAAACGCCTGGTACGCGTCGATCTTGCCATCCGCCAGGAGCTTCATCGATTCCGCGGGCGAGTGCACGGCGAAGGTGACGTCCTTGCGGGGATCGAGACCCACCCACGCCATCGCGCTGGTGAGGAAGACATGGCGACCGGAGCCAAGCTCGGTCACGCCGACGGTCTTCCCCTTCAGGTCACGGATCGTGCGAACCCTGTCCGTCGCGAACAGCGCGAAGCACCCAACGTGAACCCCCGCGAGGCGAACCAACGAATCTCCTTCATCCACCTGGACGAGGAGCGGCCCCAAGCTCGCAACCGTGAAGGGCACCTCGCCGGAGGCCACCGCCTTGTTGGTCTCGACACGCCCGGCTTTCTGGACGTACTTGACGTCCGTGAACCCCTCGCTCCGCAACAGCTCCTCTGCCACGTACTGGGGAGCGATACATGCCCCCCTGATCTGGGTCAGTCTGAGCGTCGTCGTCTCGGGCGGCGGCTCGGCGGCGGCCGGCCGAGGACGCAGCCCGACGTATCCCGCCGTTCCCGCCGTCGCCACGTGCCGGAGAAAGTCGCGCCGGCTCTGCATACGCACCTCCTATCCTTTCAGCTCCTTCTTCAGCTCGTTGAGGAAGCGCCAGTTCGTCGACTGAGCGATGATCTTCTGCGGGCTCGACTTGATCATCCCCGCCTCGTGGAGGCGGAGCGCGTAGAAGCG
>VAYK01000008.1:2206-4418 GCA_005884985.1 Actinomycetota bacterium
CAGTTCCTGGGGGCTCGGCGGAAACGCCAGGAAGGCGTCGATCAGCCCCTCCTCGAGAAACCGCATCGACTCGGACGGCGGGAACCTCGCCCAGTTGATGTCCTTGCCGGGGTCCAGCCCGACGTACGCCACCATGCTCGAGAGAAAGACGTGCTCGGGGCCTCCCAGCCACGCCACGGCGACAATCTTTCCCTTCAGGTCGCGGATGGCGCGGACTCGATCACCCCCGAGCAGCTCGAAGCACCCGACGTGCGCGCCCGCCAGAAACACGATCGGGTCACCCTGCTCCACACGGATGATGTTGGGCCCGACGAAGTTCATGCTGATGTCGGCGTCGCCCGCGGCGAGCGCTTCCGAGATCACACCCCCGGCGAACTTGGCGTACTGCACGTCGGTGAAGCCTTCGTCTCTGAGCAGCGTGTCGGCAACGTATTGGGGCGCCCAGCAGATGCTGGAGCTCTGGATCAGCCGGAGTCTCGTGGTCTCGGGCGGCGGCTCGGCGGCGGCCGCGTCGGGGCGCAGTCCCAGACACCCCGCGGTCCCCGCCATAGCGACCTGTCGAAGGAACTCTCGCCGGCTGAGCATGGATCCTCTTACCCCTTCAGCTCCTTCTTCAGCTCGTTGAGGAAGCGCCAGTCGGTGGACTGGGCGATGATCTTCTGCGGGCTCGACTTGATCATCCCGGCCTCGTGGAGGCGCAGGGAGTAAAACCGAATCGTGTCTTCGGGGTCGTAGTCCCGCCACTTGGCGTACGTGATTTCCTTCATCGTCTGGAGGGCGTAGGCGTAGTTGTACCCTTTGTCGGCCACCAGCCGAGCGGCCCGGTCGGGCTCAACGGCACAGAGGTTGGCCGCCTTCAAGATCGCGCGGAGCGCCCGCTTGGTCGCCACCGGGTGCTTGCGGACAAACTCGCGATTCGAGGCGACGATGCAGCAGAAGTACTGGGACCAGGGCCGGTCCACCCCGCTGTTGACGATGACGTGGCCGATCTTCCTCGCCCGCAGCTCTTGGGCCGTCGGCGGAAAGGCCATCAGCGCGTCGATCTTGCGCGCTTCGAGCAGACGTATCGTCTCGACCACCGGATACGTCACAAAGTTGATGTCCTTGCCCGGATCGAGGCCGACGTAGGCCGCCATGCTCGCGAGGAACACATGGTGGGGCGATCCGAGCTCGGGCACCGCCACGGTCTTCCCCTTGAGATCGCGAACCGCCCGGACCCGGTCCGTCCCGAACAGTTCGTAACAGCCGACGTGCACCCCACCGAGAAGCACGATCGGGAGCCCTGCGTCCACCTGAGTGATGAACGGTGCGACGAAGGCCATGCTGATGTCGACGTTGCCCGAGGCGATCTCCCCGTACGGCGTGACGCCCACCTTGAGGTTCACGTACTGGACGTCGCTGAACCCCTCGGTCTTGAGCAGCTCCTCGGCGACGTATTGCGGCGCCACACAGACCCGCCTCGCCCTCCGCTTGACGAGGGTGCAGGCCGAGCACACTCGCGGCCCCCAGGAGACTCAGCCCGTGGACGAAGGCGCGTCGGTGGATCATGTCTTCAACTCCTTTCCGAGGATCGCTTGAGCGGGAGCGTGAAGGTGAACGTGGAGCCCTGGCCGACCTGGCTCTTCACCCAGATCTTGCCGCCGTGCAGCTCGACGAACTTCCGCGAGAGCGTCAGCCCGAGGCCCGTGCCCTCGTGCTTCTTGGCGTAGTCGGTCCCGACCTGCCGGAACTCCTCGAAGACCGCCTCCTGATCCTCGGCCGCGATGCCCACGCCGGTGTCGCTCACCGCGATCTCGGCGACGCCGTTCGCCACGGCTGCGCGAACCTCGACCCGTCCGCCCTCGGGAGTGAACTTGATCGCGTTCGCCAGGAGGTTGAGGAGGACCTGCTTGACCTTCCGCTCATCTCCGCGAAGAGCGCCGAGTCGGTCGTCGACCGCGACTTCGAGCGTGATCCCACGGCGCATGGCGCGCTCGCGCACGAGGGTGACCGCGTTGTCGATCGCCTGCGGCAGATGGAAGTCGGCCAGCTCCAGCTCCATCCGGCCTGCCTCGATCTTCGAGAGGTCGAGGATGTCGTTGATCAGGGAGAGCAGGTGGCGGCCGGAGGCGAGAATGTCTTGCAGATACTCCTCTTGCTTCGCGTTGACCTCGCCGAACATCCGCTCGATCAGCACTTCGGAGAAGCCGATCACCGCGTTGAGCGGTGTCCG
>VAYK01000008.1:4503-5665 GCA_005884985.1 Actinomycetota bacterium
TCGACCACCTCGGCGGGGAACTCGCCGGGCGCCTTCCGATTCAGCGAGAGACTCCCGATGATCTGGTCCTCGCGGAGGAGTGGGACGGAGAGGAGCGCACGGTAGCCGGCTTTGAGCAGGATGTCGCGGAGCCGACTCTGGTAGGCGCCCGGCGCGGCGATGTCCGAGATCTGGATCGGCTCGCGGGTCTCCGCGGCGCGACCCATGACGCCCTCGCCCCTCCGGAGCGGCATCGCTCGGACGGTCTCGACGAACGTCGCATCCAGATTGTCAGCCGCGCGCAGGCGAAACTCCTCGACCTCCGCATCGTACTCGTAGATCGTGCACCCGTCCGCGCCTGCGAGCTGCCGCGCGCGCGACACGATCGTGTTGAGCACGGTCTCGACATTCAGCGTGGAGCTGACCGCGCGGCTCACCTCGCCGAGCGCCTTCAACTCGTCGACCGAGCGCACCAGGTCTCGGGTCCGCGCCTCCAGTTCCTGGAACAGGCGCACGTTCTCGATGGCGATGACGGCCTGGTCGGCGAACGTCTTGAGCAGCGCGATCTGCTTGTCGGTGAACGGCGTAACCTCGGTGCGCCGGATCGTGATGGCGCCGATTGCCGCGCCCTCGCGCACGAGCGGCACCGCGAGCATCGTCCGCCATCCCGCGCCCGCATAGGCGGCCGCGCTTTCGGGATACTCTCGCGCGAAGTCGGCGTCGAGAACGTCGTGAATGTGGATAACCCGGCACTCGAGGATGGCGCGGCCGGCGCCGCTACCGTCCGTGATGCGTCGCACCTCCGGCATAACGAGCGGAATCGGTCCGGAATGCGCGACGCGACGCATGTCATGTCCTTCAACGCGCATGATCAGAGCATCCGTCGCCCCACAAACCCTCGCCGCACTGGCAGCCACGGCGTCCAGCACGGGCTGGATGTCGGTCGGCGAGCTGGAGATGACGCGTAGAATCTCGCTCGTTGCCGTCTGCTGCTCGAGCGACTCGGTGAGCTCGCGCGTGCGCTCCTCGACCCTGCCCTCGAGGGTCGCGTACGATTCCTGGAGCTGGGCGGTCATGCTGTTGAACTGCGTGGCGAGCGCCTCCAGCTCGTCGCCCGTCTTGATCTCGATCCGGTGGCCGAGCTCGCCCGCGCCGATCCGCGCCGCCCCCGCCTGGAGAGTCT
>VAYK01000008.1:5706-7516 GCA_005884985.1 Actinomycetota bacterium
GCTGCTCGACGAAGACCGACCAGCCAAGCGGCGCGATCGTCGCGAAGGCGGTGAGCACCGGTCGACGCTCGCGGTCGTAGGCGAGCGTCGCCGTCTCGGCGTCGGCCACGGCCGCCGGCGCCGCGTGAGCCTGTCGCACCTGGGGCAGCGCTGCGAGGTCCGTCTTCTGGAGCACGAGGCTGATGTCGGGGTGCGCGATGAGCTGGCCGCGGGAGTCCACGACGTAGGCGTGGCCGGCCCTCCCGCTCTTGATCTGCGAGACGACGTCCCAGATGAACTTCAGATTCACCTCGGCGACGGTCACGCCGGCGCTCGGGCCCCCGCCGAGGGCGACCGTCATGTACGGCTCGGACTCCTTGCGGAAGTAGACCGGACCGCGGAAGACACGGCCGGCCTTCGGCGCGAGGAACTTCGGCTCGCGCGAAAAGTCCGCGCCGCTGCCGACCACGTCCATCGCGAGACGCGAGACGCGAAGCTGCTCGCGGCCGCCGGGATCGAGGTAGCTCAGCTCGGTGATCGCCGGGGCCTGGCGCAAGAGTCGCAGGTAGTCTACGCGACGCTGATCCATCTGGGTGGTCGGCGGGCCGAGCACGGGCTGCGTGGTCCAGCCCATCTGGCGCTCGATCTCCCTGATGAACTGGTCGATCGTCGAGGCGGCCGCCAGGGCCTTCTCCCGCTGGACGCCGAGGAGCGCCGCCTTGTTCTCCTGGTACGAGAAGTAGATCTCCACGACGCTACTCACGAGCAGCGCCACGCTCACGAGCAGCGTGATCAGGGCGACGTACTTGCCGAAGAGGCGTCCGCGGCGGATCACGTGGCGCTCACCGCATCACTCGACGATGCGGTCCGCGCGCGTGAGGAGCTCGGCCGGCACCTGGAGGCCCAGGGCGGCCGCGGTCCCCTTGTTGATCGCGAGGACGAGCTTTCGGGCCCCCTCGACCGGGAGCTGCTTGGCCGTGGCGCCCTTGAGGATCCTGGCGACGATCCCGGCGGCCTGGATCCCTTCCGAGTACGGGTCCGAGCCGTAGGAGGCGGGCGCGCCCTGCTGGATCCAGAGCGCGGTCGGGAAGACGGCGGGGATCTTCCGCGCGCGCGACAGCTCGAGCATCCGTCCCGGGATCGCGAGCGAGCCGAGGTCCGGCGGCAAGAGACCGTCGCCGGGACGGAGCTCCTGCATCGCGCGCTCCACGTCCGCCGGGTCGCGCACCGCACGATCCAGCACGGCGACCTTGAACTGGGTCGCCACGGCCTTTGCCTTCTCCGCCGCGGCGCGGGACGCGGCGTCGTCGGGCTGATAGACAGAGAGTACGCGGCCGACGTTCGGCGCCAGGGCTTTGAGGATCTCGAGGCGCTTCGGCACCAGGTCGGTCGTGAGGCTCGAGACGCCCGTGAGGTTGCCGTCCGGCTTCGCGAGGTCCTGGACGAGACCCGCGGCGACCGGGTCGGGAACGGCGGTGAAGACGATCGGGATCGTGAGCGTGGCGGCCTTCGCGGCCCGTGCGGCGGCGTCGCCGTTGGCGAAGATGAGGTCCACCCCGGCCTTTGCGACCTCCTCCGCCGCTCTCGACAGAGCCCTGACGTCGCCGCGCGTGAAGCGGACGTCGAAGCTCACGTCGTCCTCCTGAAGCCCGAGCTCCTTGAGCCCGGCCCGCAGCCCCTCGACCATCGGCGAGTTGGCGGCGAGCGTCGTGTTGACGACCCCGATGCGAAAGCGCTTCGCCGTCTGGGTCGGCGCGTCGTCGGGCAGGACCGATGTCGCACCGAGAAGCAGCAGGGCGACAGCGGCCAGCCAACCTCGTGTCTTGGGTCT
>VAYK01000221.1 GCA_005884985.1 Actinomycetota bacterium
GGTTGGTCATCGTGGCGAAGGTAGCGAACCGGGGATGCCGCCAGACCTCCTCCTACGAGGCATTCTCGCGCGCCGCGTCGAGCGCCGCGCGGAGCTCCTCGCGTCTGCCATCGACCTCCCCGTCGAGCTTCGCGCGCAGCGCCTCCCCGAGGCCACGGCCGACCGCGGGGCCCTCTGCGACCCCCTCCGCGATCAGGTCGTTGCCGTCGATCTCGAGCCGGACCCCTCGCCACTCGGTGACGTACCGGTCGAGCCACGCGGCCCCCAGCGCCCGGGCAAGCGCCAGCTCGACTCCGCTTCGCCCGCGGGCGCGCGCGACGGCCTCGGACGGTCGCGCCGGTTCGACAGATGCCAGCTCACGCGCCTCGCCGACTCCGCGGCCCAACGCCGCCGCGAGCACCGCGTCCGCGCCACCGGCGACCTCTCGCCACGGCTCCGCGGTGGTCAGCTCGCGGACCGCCGCCACCAGCTCCAGGGCACCGGGCTCAAGCTCGAGCAGGCCCCATTCGCCGAGCAGCTCGAACGCCCGGTGCGCTTGCGGCTCCGCGGCCAGCTTTCGGAGCTCGGCCTCCGCCCGGTCGCGCGAGACAGTCGAGAGGTCGGCCCGCCGGCAGAGCTCCTCCGTGTCGCGCTCGAGCGCGAAGCCGTAGCGGGCCGCGTATCGCGCGGCTCGCAGGGCACGGGTGGGGTCGTCCACGAACGAGCCCGGGTACAGGACCCGCAGCTCGCCGCGTCGCAGGTCCTCGAGGCCGCCATGGGGATCGATCGGCTCCGGATCGCCAGCCAGCGGCACCGCCATCGCGTTCACCGTGAAGTCGCGGCGGGCGAGGTCGGCGGCGAGCGACGCGCGACGAACCTCGGGGAGCGCGCCAGGACGGGCGTAGGTCTCGCTGCGGGTCGCCGCCAGGTCGATCTCGAGGCCGTCGACGCGCACGGCGGCGGTGCCAAAGCGCTCATCAGCCCGGGCCTCCCCACCGAGCCGCCGTGCAAGCTCCGCCACCTCGCCCTCGACCGCGACGTCCAAGTCCGCCCGCTCGCGACCAAGCAGGAGATCTCGCACGGCGCCGCCCACGAGATAGGCAGGCAGACCCGCGGCCGCCTCGCGTAGGCGCTCGATCCCGGGCAGCGCCGCCAGGCGCTCGGCGAGTCGCTCCGGCTCGATCTTCGGCTCTGAGGGCGTCATCTGGGCACGGTTTACGGTGCCTTCGGAGGCGTTCCCTACCATGACGCCCTTCGCGGATGGCTCGCATGCTCAACATCTGGCGCTCGTGGAGTGTTCGTCGCCGGCGTGCCGTCGCCGCCGGCGCCGCGGTGGTCGTGGCGGCTGGCCTGGGGATCGCCGCGTATCTGGTCACGAAGCGCCCCGCGGACGTCTCAAACCCCAACGCCGCCTTCCACGAGCACAAGCGGCAGCCGCCAAAGACGGTCGACTGGCCGCTCTACGGACACGACAGCGCGCGGACGCGGTACCTGCCCGCCAAGCACCTGGACCCACCGTTCCATTCCTCGCTGTGGAGCTTCCAGGCCGGGAAGCTGCTCGAGTTCCAGCCGATCGTCGTCAGGGGCAGGCTCTACTTCATGGACAAGGACGGGATGTTCTACGCGCTCAGCACCGATAAGGGCAAGGTCGAGTGGAAGCGCAGGATCGGGTCGCTGAACGCCTCGTCGCCCGCGTACAAGGACGGCCGGCTGTTCGCGGTCAACCTCGAGCCGCAGCAGGCAGTGGCCCTCGAGCCACACAAGCACGGAAGCAAGGTGCTGTGGCGCCACCCGCTGCCGGGCCGCAGCGAGTCCTCGCCCCTCGTGCACGCCGGGAAGGTCATCTTCGGCTGTGAGTCCGGTGACATCTTCGCCCTCGACGAGAAGAACGGCAAAACGAAGTGGACGGTGCACACGGGCGGGGCCGTGAAGGGGTCCCTGGCCTTTGACCACGGCACACTGTTCGCCGACAACTACGCGGGCGAGATCTACGCGATCGACGCCGGGAACGGGCACGTGAAGTGGACGGCACAAACCCAGGGCGGTGGATTCCTTCACGGCGGTGGCGTCTATTCGACCCCGGCAGTGGCCTGGGGCCGCGTCTACCTCGGCGGACTCGACGGGCGCGTGTACAGCTTCGTCGAGAAGACCGGCGAGCTCGCCTGGAGCCAGTCGACCGGGGCCGAGGTCTACCCCTCACCGGCGGTCGCCGCGACGCCCCATTCGCCGCCCACCGTCTACGTCGGCTCCCAGGACAAGCACTTCTACGCGCTGGACGCCCGGACGGGCCAGATCCGCTGGCAGCACCCGGTCGGCGGGGTGGTGCTCGGATCCTCGAGCGTCATCGATGAAACCGTGTACGTCTCGGTGATCGGGCCCAACATCGGCACCTTCGGCTACAACGTACGGAGCGGCAAGAAGGTCTTCTACAACGACCAGGGCGAGTACAACCCGGCGATCTCGGACGGCCAGAAGGTCTACCTGACCGGAGCCTCGACGATCCGTGCGTTCGAGCCCTCCAAGCGCCATCAGGGCAAGGGCAAGGGCCACCACGGAAACGCCAAGGGGGCAAAGCACCACCGCAAGGCAAAGTCCCAGGGCTCGGGCTAGAGCCGGACGGGGATGCCTGCCCCGCGCAGGTGCTGGTTGGCCTCGCCCACGGTGTACTTGCCGTAGTGGAAGATCGAGGCGCAGAGAACGGCGTCGGCACCGCCCTCGATGATGCCCTCCGACAGGTGGCGGAGCTCGCCGACCCCGCCTGAGGCGATCACCGGCACCGCGACGGCGTCGGCCACCGCGCGGGTCAGCTCGAGATCGTAGCCCTCGGTCGTGCCGTCGCGATCCATGCTCGTCAGCAGCACCTCCCCGGCCCCGCGCTCCGTCGCCTCCCGGGCCCAGGCGACCGCCTCGCGGCCCTCGGCCACCCGCCGGCCGCCATCGACGTACACCTCCCAACCGCCGTCCCGGCGCTTGGCGTCGATCGCAACCACGACTCACTGCGAACCGAAAACTTCGGCCAGCTCGCCGATCAGCTCGGGTCGCGCCACGGCGGCGGAGTTGACCGAGATCTTGTCGGCGCCGGCGTCGAGCACCGCCTGGGCGTCGTCCGCCGAGCGGATGCCGCCGCCGATCACGAACGGGATGAAGACGCTGTCGGCGGTTCGCCGTGCCAGCTCGACGATCGTCTCGCGCCGCTCATGCGACGCCGTGATGTCCAGGAAGACCAGCTCGTCGGCCCCCTCCGCGTCGTAGCGAGCCGCGAGCTCGACGGGATCGCCCGCGTCGCGCAGGCCGACGAACTTCGTGCCTTTGACGACCCGCCCCGCATCCACGTCGAGGCAGGGGATGACTCGCTTCAAAGCCATTACCCCTGTCCGATCGTCGCCTTCTTGACCAGCGACCAGAGCTCGTCGCGCTCTCGCGTGTTCAGGTTCGAGCGCCGGCCCTTCGACTTGCGGACCAGCCCTCCCAGCCGCTCGCGCTCGCTCGGCTCCAGATTCCGCCATGCCCGCCTGCCGTGCTCGTAGATCCACTTGGCGCTCTGATACAGGGCGAGCCAGGGGATTGCCCGTCCGCGGGTGACGAGTCGCGAGATTCCGCCGGCCATCGACCTGAAGTTACCCGCCCAGGGCCGCCTGACCCTCGGCGACGGTGAAGCGGCCCTCATAGAGGGCGCGGCCGACGATCACGCCGCCGAGGCTCTCGAGCCCGAGGGCGACGATCTCGGCAAGGTCATCGAGGGAGCCGACACCGCCCGAGTAGACGAGTTCCGCGCCAGCATCCGCCGCCGCGGCGGCGGCGGTCCGCAGGCCCTCGATCCCGGGCCCCTCCAGAGTCCCGTCCACCTCGACCGGGGTGTAGATGAAGCTGCGCACGCCGCGCTGCCCGAGATCCGCGATCACGTCGCCGGGCGTCGCCGAGGTGCCGCGCGCCCAGCCCTCGATGGCCACCTGGCCCGAGCGCGCGTCGACGCCGACCACGATCCTCGCTCCCTGCTCGGCCGCCAGCGCCGCAACCAGCTCGGGCTTGGCCAGCGCCGCGGTTCCGAGCACCACTCGCTCGGCTCCCGCGGCCAGCGCGGCGGCCACTCCGTCGGCGTCGCGCAAGCCCCCTCCGAGCTGGACCGGCACGGCGGCCTCCGCGGCTATCCGGCGGACGTGGTCGAGGTTCTCGGGCCGGCCCGAACGAGCCCCGTCGAGGTCGACGACGTGCAGAGCGTGCGCGCCCTGCTCGACCCAGCGGCGCGCGGCGTCCGCCGGGTCGGCGTCGTAGACGGTCTCGTGACCGTAGTCGCCCCGCTCCAGGCGAACCGCATGCCCGCCGCGGATGTCGATCGCCGGATAGAGGATCACGCCGGCACGGCGGCGCAGATGTCGGCGAAGTTGGCCAGCAGCCGCAGCCCGGCCGCGCTCGACTTCTCGGGGTGAAACTGGACGCCGTAGAGCGGCGGCCGCGCCACGGCGCAGGCGAAGCGCTCGCCCCACGCCGCCGTCCCCAGAACGCTGGACTCGTCTCGCGGCCGCACCGCGAATGAGTGCACGAAGTAGAAGGGCGTCTCCGTCGCCAGCCCGTCGGTGAGCTCCGAGGG
>VAYK01000056.1:0-2186 GCA_005884985.1 Actinomycetota bacterium
CGGCCGCACCGCCACCTCGATCGAGAACGACAGGTTTTCCCCGGCGTCCGGGAGCGAGGGAACGTCCAGCTTCGGGTCGCCGACGGGGGTGATGCCCGCGTCCAGTAGGGCGCGCTCGTACCACTCGGGCAGCGAGTCACGCAACGCCTGCTCGAGAACCGCCTCGCGTCCGACCCGCTGGATGACGAGCCGCGGCGGGACCTTGCCCTTGCGGAATCCCGGCATGCGCATCCCGCGGGCCAGGTCCCTGGCGGCACGCTCGAGGCGCTGCTGGACGGCGTCGGGCTCGATCCCCACGTCGACGCGGACGCGCGAGTCGCCCAGCTCGGTGACCGAGGTCTTCATCGGCGCCGCAGCTTATTGGTCGCCCCGCCGATCAACGCGGCGCCAAAGTCCCAGAAGAACGCCACGAACCGCCCTACCGGGCCGGTCACTATCCACGCCAGGAAGCGATCCCGAGTCGCCAGCCGTTCCAACGTTGTCCCTTCTACGTCCTGCTTCCTATTCGCTGTTCAAGGATCCGCTCACGCAGTCGCTCTGCCTGTGCGGCTGCCACCGCCCGCGCCGCGCGGGCTTCGTCGAGCGCCACACCTCGCTCCGCGGCCAAGTCGAGGAGCGCCTGGCGCTCGTCGCTCTGCTGCGCGGCGCGGAAGAAGAGCCAGGCGAAGAGGCCCAAGGTCACGAGGCTCTGCTCGATCATCATCACGACGCCCGCCGCGCCCTGGTCGGCCAGCGGCGAGATCCCGTGGGCTGCCTCGCCCGCCGCGTAGTCGGGATACAGCGGCGACCCTGCCCAGAGCAGGACGTTGGCGAGCACGGCGCCACCGAATCGGACAACGACCACGTAGAGCAAGCGGGCGCCGTTGCCGAACCAGTCCGGCTTCGGCAGCGGCCCCAGAAGGGCCATCCACATGGCGATCCCGAAGCCGACGAAGCAGGCGTGCTCGAGCGCGTGCACCGCCTGACTCGAGAGCGCCGCCTGGTAGAGGGCGGGAACGTGCCACAGGTAGAGGTCGGCGAGCCACAGCGGCAGCGCGACGGCCGGGTGGCCCAGCACACGCAGCCAGCCGAGGCCGCGCGGTGCGAGCAGCGGTTGCAAGAGCGGCCCGGTCAGCCCGAGCACCATCAGGAGCGCGGCGAGGTCGCCGAGCACGAGGTGCTGGGCCATGTGGACCCACACCAGTTCGTCGTCGAGCGCGGCCAGCGGCGAGACCAGGGCGACGAGGATGAGCAACATCCCCGAGGCGAAGCTGAGCTGGCGCCACAGAGGCACTGGCCGGCCTTGCAGCGCGAGGGAGCGGGCACGGACCGCGTACAGCGCCGCGATGATCAGCACGGGGAAGAGCTGGAGTGGCTCGAACGCGCCCTGCACGTGAGCGGGCGGGAGTTGCACGGGCCTAGGTTAGAGCCACTTGATTCGCGGCCGTCGCGTCCGGCCCCGCCGTGCCGGGATGGTCAAGGAACTCGATCGCCCGTCGATAATCCAGCCGTGAGGGCTGGCTGGGGCGGCCATCGTTCACCGCGTCTGCTAAACGGTCGACCGCCCGCCACTGGGCCGAATAATCCGCCCATAGCGGCAAGATTCGGCCCACCGCCAACGGCGAGGCTCGTCCCTAGTTGAAGCTGACCTGGACGGGCTCGCGGTCGGCCGCGTCGGTGATCTCGAAGAACTCCTTGGCCTCGAAGTTGCGCCTCCCGGCGACCATCGAGTTCGGGAACACCTGGATCTTGGTGTTGTAGGTCTGTACGTTCGAGTTGTAGATCCGGCGCGACGCCTGGATCTCGTCCTCGAGCTCGGACAGGTTGCGCGAGAGCTGCTGGAAGTTCTCGGTCGCCCGTAGCTCCGGGTAGTTCTCGGCGATCGCGCGCAGGTCGCCGAGCACGGCGCTCAGGCGGCCCTCGGCGGCGCCCGCCTGGGCCGGACCCTGCGCCTTCATCGCATCCGCCCGCGCCTCGGTCACCTTCTGAAAGGTCTCGCGCTCGTGCGTCGCGTAGCCCTTCACCGTTTCGACCAGGTTCGGGACCAGGTCGTGGCGGCGCTTCAGCTGGACGTCGATCCCGGACCAGGCCTCGTCGCAGCGGTTTCGCGCCCCGATCATCGAGTTGTTGACCCCGACGAAGATCAGGATCAGGAGGACGACCAAGACGGCGATGATGATGATTGCGATCATGGGCGCAGCTTACAC
>VAYK01000056.1:2194-4542 GCA_005884985.1 Actinomycetota bacterium
GATCTCGCCGTCTGAGCGAATCACCCGGTGGCAGGGGACCACGATCGGGATCGGGTTCGAGCCCACGGCCGTGCCCGCGGCGCGGAAGGCGCGCGGGTTGCCGGCCCGCTCGGCCGCGTCACGGTAGGTGATCACCTCGCCGAACGGCACCCGCGACGTCGCCCGCAGCACCCGCCGGTAGAACCCCGGGTGGCTGAGGCGCCAGTCGATCGGCAGCTCGAAGTGGTCGCGCTGTCCCTCGAAGTACTCCTCGAGCTCGCGTCGCGCCTCGTCGAGGCGGGCCGGGTACTCGAGGACGCGCGGCGACAGCTTCGCAGCGAGGCCGGTGAGCATCTGATCGAGGCTCTCGTTCGGGAGTGCGACCCGCACCAGTCCGCGCGGCGTCGCCGCCACCGCGGCCTTGCCGAGAGGCGTGTCCAGCGTCGCGTAGGCGATGTCTAGCAGGCCTTCCTCGTTGGCCCTCGCCACCAGTTGGTCGACGAACTCGCTCATCTCGTCGTCTCCTTCAGCTCCGACGCGCTCGCGCGCAGCTTCTTCAGTGCCTCGTGCACGCTCTGGCGCGCCGCCTCCTCCGACGTTCCCAGGACCTCGCCGACCTCCCGAAATCGGAGATCGACGGCGAACCGCAGCACCACCGCGGCCCGCTGACCCGGGGGAAGCTCCGCGACCGCGGCCCAGATCTCGCTGTGCCGGGGGCTCATTCCGAGCGCTCCGTCCACCGAGCCAGGCCCCTGCCGGCCGGCCCGGCTGTCGATCAGCTCCTGGGGCTCGGCCACGGGCCTCGCCATGCGGGCCCGGGAGCGGTGGTGATCGATCGCCTTGCGGCGAGCGATCGTGAAGATCCAGGCGCGCAGGTTGCCGGCCTCGGCGCGGGGATACGCTCGCAGCGCCGCCAGGAAGGTCTCCTGCAGGCAGTCCTCTGCATCGCTCGGGCCCACCATCCCTCGCACAAAGGCGCCGACGGGCTCCAGGTGCTCGTCGAGGAAGGCCTGGAACGGCGGCAATGCCTGTGCCATTGCGATCATCCAACTACACAAACGGCGTAGGTGACGGGAACGTGAGACGCTCGCCGCCTTAACCTGCGTTCGGGCCGCGTCATAGGGTCGGGACGTCGTGTGCCCAACCAGAGACGGGGAACCATGCAAAAGCTCGTCGAGCCGTCTTCGTCGTGATGGCGGTCCTAGGAACGGCCGGGGAGCGCCCTACCGCTCGTCCCCGTCGCGCACGACCGCCTCGATCCCCTGCACCCGAACGCGGTCTCCCTCGGGAAGGCTGACGTAGACCGCGCCCTCCCGCTCGAGTTGCTCGCGCGGGTTCATGAAGACGATCCCGGACAGCCGGCCCCTGTCATCGAAACGCAGGTAGTGCGACTCGGGCGTCCGCTCCCGGGCGCCTGGCCGCGGACGGCCGATGGCCGCGTAGAGCACGTCGCTGGGTGGATCGTAGGTGACGTGCGAGAAGGTGTAGCGCCCTGCCCTGAGGCTCACCCGGATCAGGCTAGCGAGCCGGCGCGAGTCGCACGGTTCCTACTTGCTTTCGGGTAGAAGAGGCACTACTCTGGCGCCAATCGGAACGAGACCTGATCGCGATTCGACCCGAGGCGCCGAGTCGGGATCGCCCTTTTCGAGTCAGTTGGCGGCTGAATCCGAGGCCGTAGCGACACGACTGAGAGAGCTCAAATGACAGCGACAGCACAGGGCGAAGTCCAGGCCATGCGGACGATCCACGCCCTCGCACTGGCCGTCGACGACAAGGACCGCTACACGCGCAACCACTCCGAGCGCGTAGCGCTGTATGCGACGGCGGTTGCCGTGCACGTCGGGCTCCCCGTCGAGCACATCGAGCGGATTGCGATCGCCGGCACCCTGCACGACGTCGGCAAGCTCGCCGTTCCCGACTCTGTGCTGTTGAAGCCGGAGCCCTTGACGAGCGACGAGTTCGCGCTGGTCCAGCGCCACAGCGAGGCGGGGGAGCGAACGGTGCTAGCCCTCGGCCTCGACGACGTCGCCACCTGGATCCGCCATCACCACGAGCGCTGGGACGGCAAGGGTTACCCCGACGGACTTGCCGGCGAGCGAATCCCGCTGCCGAGCCGCATCATCGGCGCCGCCGATGCCCTCGACGCGATGACGACGGCTCGCGCCTATCGCGAAGCGTTGAGCCTCGAGCAGGCGACCGGCGAGCTGGTCGAGCAGGCGGGAAAGCAGTTCGATCCCCAGGTCGCCAACTGCCTCATCGAGCTGCTCGGCAATGGAACCCTGAGCCTGTCCGAGGAGCACCGGGTCGTTACCTCCTACACGATCACGCCGGTCAACGGCGACTTCGCCTCCGAGGACTACCAGCGGATC
>VAYK01000222.1:0-1230 GCA_005884985.1 Actinomycetota bacterium
TGCCTCGACGTCCCCCTGCGAGCTCCCCGCCTCAAGCTCCAAGAGGGCGGCGTGCGCCTCACGCAGCCGTCGCGCCGCCTGGTAGACGAGGGGAGTCACCGGCTCGCCCTGGGCGGCGAGACGGTCCGCGGCGCGAATGGCCGTACCCGGGTCGCCGGCGAGGATGGCATCCGAGAGGGCCCAGACAGCCTCCTCGGAGGTGTCGGCCACCATCGCCTCGAGGTCCTCGACGGTCACCTCCCCCTGCGGCCCCGCCCAGACAGCCAGCCGCTCGAGCTCGTTGGCAAGCCGCAGCGTGCTCTCCCCCAGGCGCTCGACCAGGAGACGCGCCGCCGCGGACTCGAGCCGGAAGCCGCGCTGGCTCGCCTCGGCTACAAGCCGGCCTGGCAGCTCGCGCATCCTGGGTGCCTGGTAGCGGAGCACGTCGCCGCCGGCGGCCTCGATCGCCTCGGCGATGCCCCTGGGCGCCTTCGTCTTCGCCGGAAGCTCGCGCGCGACCAGCACCACCGTGAGATCCGGCGGCAGGGCGCCGAGAGCGGCGATCACGGGCTCCGCCTGCTTGCCCGTCCACCGCTCGACGCCATCAGCGAGCAGGTAGCGCCGAGATGCCATCAGCGACATCGAAGGGATCGCCGCGATCAGGGCGTCGGCGTCGGGGGGCCCCTGGCCGTCGGCCGTGAAGCTCTCCAGCGCCCCGGGACCGCCCTCGCGCTCGGCACGGGCGCGGAGGCGGGACAGCGCCGCGTCGATCTTCCCTTCGTCGGTGCCGGCGATCAGGTAGGCCGGCTTGATCGCGCCCGAGCCACTGGCGCGTCGGTCGGTGCTCGACATGGCCGCCGAGTGTATTCGGAGGCGCGGCCGCCTCTCGGTCGCCGCGCCCCCCAGGGGGCGTCGCGAATCGCCGCGCTCGGTGCCGCGTTGTGCCCAGTGATTAGTAGCCGGTGCCCCCGCTGCCGTTGCCGGTACTGGTTGAGGTGGTCGTCGTGGTGGTCGTGCTCGACGATGAGCTGGTGGTCCCGGTCGAGGTGGCGCTGGTGGTCCCTGCCGGTGTCTGGACCGTGACCGTCTGATCGCTGCCGCCGCAGGCGGCGATACCCGCCCCCGCTCCCACTCCGAGGGCGATCGCCGCAGCGATGGCCGCTAGCCGGTTCATCGCTCTCCTTCCCGTTGCTTACCGAATCGCGCACCCTACCCAAGGGCGCGGCTCGACCGACCGCGGAGGGCGCGCAA
>VAYK01000222.1:1260-4490 GCA_005884985.1 Actinomycetota bacterium
CAGCGCCAGCGGGCCACGCCGCCCGGTGATCGCGAAGGCCAGCGCGACCAGTCCCGCGACACCGGCGATCGCGGCGCTCGGCCAGCCGAAGCCGATGGTGATCGCCTTCTGCAGGGAGGAGCCGCTGAAGCACTCCTTGCGGACCGTGATCTCGTGGCAGGTCGGGGTGCTGCCGATATCGCTCATCGCGACGATCATCGCCGCACAGCCGAACGCAAGCGCAACGGCGAGCAACCCGCCAAGCACCCGCCATCCGACACTGGCCTTTCCTTGGTCCAGGGACGAGACTTCCAACACGGGCACCGTACCGCTTCCGGGGTCATCCGTCCCCAGCCTCGACCCGCCAGCCGCGCGATGTGACGTCGATCGTCACGTCTCCGCTCTCGTCCGTGCGGAGGATCGGGACCCGGTGCTCGGCGAGGGTGGCGAGGGTGCCGGGAGTCGGATGGCCGTAGGGGTTGTGAGCTCCAACGGAGATCACCGCGAGACGCGGGACGCTGCGGTCGAGCAGGGCATCGAGGCCGCCGTCGTCTGAGCCGTGGTGGGCCACCTTGAGCACATCGATCGGCCCGGGGTCGATCGGCACCGCCTCGGCCTCCGCGTCGGCTGTGAGAAGCATGCGGAAGCCCCGCCACCTGGCGAGCAGCACGAGCGCCGCCTGGTTCGGATCGCTCGGCCCAGCTCCTTCGACGACGGCACCAGGCGGCCACAGCACCTGGATCCGCAGGCTCCCCGAATCGACCTCCGAGCCCTCGGCGATCGACATCGCGCGGACGCCGGCGCCGCGGGCCGCCCCGAGGAAATCCTGGCCGCGCTCCCCGTAGAGCAACCGGTGGACCGGGAACGAGCCGAGCAGCTCGTCGATTCCGCCGGCATGGTCGGACTGGTCGTGGGTGACAACGGCTGCAGCGAGGCCCGAGACGCCCTCGTCCTCGAGCTGGCGGCGAAGGTCATCCCCTCGCGGGCCGCCATCTACGAGCACCGGCTCGCCGTCGGCCGGGTCGAGCAGGATCGCGTCGCCCTGGCCGACGTCGAGCACGACCACGCGCAAGCCGGCCGACAGTTCTGCGATCGTCGTCCGACTCGACGAGCGCAGCCCGGCGAGCGCGAGGACGAGGGCCCCGAGGCAGGCCGCCACGGCGAGGGGCTTGACGCGAGCCGGCGGGCTCCCGAGGCCGCCGCGGCGCCGCGCCCAGCCGAGCAGGACCCAGAGTGTCAGGTCGAGCGCGGCGTATGCGGCCAGCACCCCCGCCGGGGTGGGGAGTGGGACGCTCGCCCGCGCCCATCTCGGCGAGCCGAGCCAGTGTGCGATCTGGGCGACGTAGGCGGCGAGCAGCCCCGCCAGGCCGGTCAGTGGCTGCACCGGGAGCCAGGGAAGCTGGCCGACCAGCGCGGCCAGCATCCCCAGCCACATCAGCGGCGCCACGGCCGGGACCACGAGCAGGTTCGCGGGCACAGACGCGACCGAGACCGCATCGAAATCGTGCGCCATCAGCGGGGCCGTGGAGAGCGTCGCGGCGATCGTCACTCCGGCGCCCTCGGCGAGGCCGCGCCGCCAGCCGAAGCGCCCCTGTTCGCCGATGGCCCCCCGTGGCCCCAGGAGGACCTCGCGAATCGGCCCCGCCCACAGCATGATCCCGATCACCGCGGCGAAGCTGAGCTGCCAGCCCGCGTCCCCGCTCGTCCGCGGGTTGATCGCCAGGGTGACGAAGGCGGCGAGCAGGATCGCGTACCAGCGCGAACGCGGCCGTCCGGCGAGCGCGGCCACGACCCCGGCCGCGCCCATCACGCCGGCGCGCTGGATCGACGCACCCGAGCCGGTGACCGGCACGTAGATCGCGATCAGCGCGAGCACGCAGACGAGACGGGCCCGCAGCGGGACGCCGACGAGCGCCAGGAGCGGCACCGCCAGCAGGGCGAGCAGCATCACGTTCTCTCCGGAGACGGCAAGGAGGTGGGCGAGTCCCGAGCGCTTGAAGTCGTCGACCGTGGCCGCGTCGATGCGGTCGTCCTCGCCGAGCACAAAGCCGCGCAGGAGCTCGGCCTCCGGCTCCGGGGTTCCGCTCCCGAGGGCGAGTTCGGCGCGGTCGCGGATGCGATCGATCACCCCCGCGGGCCCCTCGCGCCGCCGGCCGGTGAGCCGTATGCGGTCGACGACGAGTACCTGGCGGATCCCGTAGCGCGCGAGGTAGCCGGTCTCCCAGGGCTCGGGCTCGCGAAGCGTGCCGCTGGCCTTCACCTGGCGCCCGATCGCAAGGTCGGGGACCGGCTCGGAAGCCTCGACCGCGAGGCGGCCGTCGGTGGTCTGGATCCGCATCCTCACCTGCCCCCGCGATCGGCGCGGAACCGCGGTCACGAATCCCAGCGCCGTGGCGGGCCGCCCGGTCGGCCCGTGGAAGGCGCCGCCGTCGATCGCCGCGAGGCGAAGCGCGCCCAGGGCCAGCCCGAGGGCCGCCGTGGCAAGCGCGAGGAGCGTCAGCCAGACCCCACGTGCCGCGCCGTGGTCGCCTGGGCGCACCGCAACCAGGCCGAGCCCAGCAGCCAGCCCGACCCCCAGCAGGCCCCTGGCGAGGCCCGCGCTGCCCGCGGGGACCGCCGGCGAGAGCCCCAGCCCAGCGGTGCCGCCGCCCAGCACGGCGAAGCGCCACGCGATCCCGGGGCTGCCCATCCGCAGGGGCGACGCCACGGCCGCGGCGCCTACGGCTGGAGCCGCGCGCGGAGGGCGTCCATGGTCGCCGGGCCGATGCCGTCGATCTGATCGAGTTGGTCGACCGACGAGATGCCTCCGTGCTGATCGCGAAAGTCGATGATGTTCTGGGCGGTGACCGGCCCGATCCCCTCGATGGTGTCGAGCTCAGTGACCGTCGCGGTGCCAATGCTGATCGGGCCCTCGCTCGCGTCAGCCGCGGTACCGCTTCCACCGGCCACCATCGCGCCGCCGCGCACCGTCGACGGCACCACCACTTGCTGACCGTCGCTGAGCCGCGCCGCCAGGTTGATCGCCTGCACCGCCGCCCGCGCTGTGGCCCCGCCGGCGCGCTGCACGGCGTCGTTGACGCGCGATCCCGCGGGCAGCCTGTAGACGCCGGGTTCGCTCACCGCTCCCGCGACGTCGACGACCACGTCCTCGCCGCCCTGGGAGTCGACGCCGAACGAGCCGCCGGACGACCCGGCGGAGTCGGACGACGACGAGAAGCTCACCCCTCCGCCGGCGGAGCCTGGGTCGTCGG
>VAYK01000055.1:0-6340 GCA_005884985.1 Actinomycetota bacterium
CGGAGCCTCCGGGGTGGCGGCGCTGATCGCCTCGGGCCTGGTCCTCTACGACACCAACACGAGCGCGTTCGAGATCTCCCCCCTGGTCGTGATCCTCGCCGGGCTTGTGATGGGCGGCTTCCTCGCCTTCGCAGTCCAGCGGACGATCCGCGCCCGCCGTCTGCCGGCGCGCACCGGCTGGGAGGAGATGGTCGGTGCCGTGGGCGAGGTGCGCGACCCCCTCGACCCGATCGGCCAGATCTTCGTCGAGGGAGCCTTATGGAGAGCCGAGCTGGCGCCCCGGCATGACGGGCCCGGCCATGCTGCGGCCGAACCGGCGGGAGATGGGCGGGCTATCGAGCGCGGCAGTAGAGTGCGGGTCGAGTCGGTGGAGGGGCTGACCCTCCGCGTCCGACCGCTCGAGGGCGAGCCGGACGCCGCGGAGGACGCGGCCACGGCGACGTAAGCGCTCGCTTCGTCGATCAGGATCCTGCGCGAATATGAGCGCGGCGTGATCTTCCGGCTGGGGCGCCTGATCGCCCAGAAGGGCCCGGGCCTGATCCTGCTGATCCCGATCATCGACCGGATGGTCAGGGTCGATCTGCGAACGGTCACCCTGACGGTGCCGCCGCAGGAGGTGATCACCAAGGACAACGTCACGGTGCGCGTCAACGCGGTTGCCTACTTCCGGGTCATAGACCCGAACCGGGCGATCACCGAGGTCGAGAACTTCCTCATCGCCACCTCCCAGATCTCGCAGACGACGCTGCGCTCGGTGCTGGGCAAGGCCGAGCTCGACGCCCTGCTCTCGGAGCGCGAGCGACTCAACATCGAGCTGCAGCAGATCATCGACGAGCAGACCGAGCCATGGGGCGTGAAGGTGAGCACGGTGGAGGTCAAGGATGTCGAGCTACCAGCCGACATGCAGCGGGCGATCGCCCGCCAGGCCGAGGCCGAGCGGGAGCGGCGGGCGAAGATCATCTCCGCCGATGGCGAGTTCCAGGCGGCGGAGAAGCTCTCGCAGGCGGCGGAGATCTTTAGTCGCCACCCGGCAACGCTTCAGCTCCGTTACCTGCAGACGTTGCTCGACATCGGCGTGAACCAGAACTCGACGATCATCTTTCCGCTGCCGCTCGACATGGTGAAGCCCTTCCTGGGCTTGGAGGCGTCCGACGGCCAGCAAGGGAGCGGGAGCCGGAGCCCCGAGGGCACTGAGCGCTCCTGAGATCCGCATAGATCAACTCACCGGGCTGCGGGCGATTCTCGCGCCCGGGCGGGTCGAGCGGCCTGATGCCTTCGTCCCGGCGCCCATTGCGAGGCGGGAGGACGCGGCCGAGACCTGTCCCTTCTGCGAGGGCCGCGAGGACCGCACGCCGCCCGAGGTCTGGGCGCACCGTCCGGCCGGCGGCGAGCCTGACTCGCCGGGCTGGACGGCGCGTGCCGTGCCAAATCTGTTCCCGGTGCTCGCCGCCGTCCCGGCGGACGAGCAACGAGCAACGAGCAACGAGCAACGAGTAAAAGCACCGGAGACGGGCCTGGCGAGCTCGGTCGACCCACTGCGCGCATCCACCAGGGCGGGCGAGCCGAGCCTGTTCGGCTCGCAGCGCGCCGAAGGCGCCCACGAGGTGATCGTTCACTCCCCCGAGCACGCGACCTCGCTCGCGGAGCTCGACGAGGACCGCTTCGCGGGCGTGGTCGCGGCCTGGCGGCAGCGGATGCACGCCCATGCCGAGGACGCCTCGTACGTCCACGTGATCGTCAACGAGGGCCCCGACGCGGGTGCCTCGCTCGAGCACTCCCACGCCCAGCTCTATGCGATGCGCTTCGTGCCCGCCGAGGTGGCCCGTGAGCGTGAGCGGGCCTCGGCTTACCACGAGCGGACGATGGGCGGGCACCTGCTGTCCGATGTGGCGACCGAGGAAGTGCGCCGCAAGGAGCGCCTGGTGGCGATCGACGACGAGGCGCTCCTGGTCTGCCCGTGGGCGTCGCGCTCCCCCTTCGAGCTGCGGGTCATTCCCCGACACCCGGCGCCGGCGTTCGACGACGACGAGACCGGGACCGCGATGATCCGAACGGCCCTGCGGGCGCTCGCCGCGCTCTTCGGCTCGCCGCCGCAGCTCAACCTCTGGGTGCGGACCGCCCCCCACGGTACGGACGAGTTTTGCTGGCACGTCGACATCCTGCCCCGGGTAACGGTCCGCGCCGGCTTCGAGCTCGGCACCGGGGTCGAGGTCAACATCTACCCGCCGGAGCGCGCCGCGGCCGACCTGCGCGACGCCCTGGGCGACGATCACTAGGCTGAGCTGCCGATGAGCCCCCCGGTCGCCAGGCCCCTCCCCTGCTTCATCGCCGACTCCCCCCAGGAGGGAAGGCCCTATGGCCGCTGGGCCGAGCGGCTGACGGAGGAGTTCGCGAAGGCCTGCGAGCGGCACACGGCCGAGGCGGGCGCGCCGCTCGACCCCGAGACCATCAGGTGGTTTCCGGAGCGCGGCTGGGGCGGTCGGGTGTTCGTCCCGGTCACGGGGCGGGCCGCCGAGCCGAGCGGGGGCGGCGAGTCGGAGGAGGGGCAGGCCTCCGGGCCGGTGCTGGTCGAATACTTCGGCCACGTCTCGTTCGCGCGGCCCGATGAGGGCGAGCCAGGCGAGCCGCGGGCGAGCGCCGCCTTCACAGACGTCACCGCCGAGGACAACCCGCAGTGGAAGATCGACCTCTCGGACGACGTGATCGGCGCCTGGCGGGCGGAGGGGGAGCGGGGCGGCGAGATCACGTTGGTCTGGGGCCTGCCGCTGGTGCGGGGCGCCGTCGCCGCCACCGCCGAGCTCGACGGCGAGGTTCTCGACCAGGCGCCCGTTCAGGACGGCCGGTTCACGCTGCTCGCCGTCGACGCCGTGCGCGGCTTCGGCGACGACCTCTACATGGAGGTGCGCCTCTGGGACCGCACCCTGCGCCAGATCGCCGCCGAGAGCCTCTACGACGAGGCCGAGTGATGGATACCTTGCGAGGATGAGCGCGATGGAACCCGCAGACCGCCTCTTCATCCTCGCCTTCGACCACAGGGGCTCGTTCCAGAGCAAGTGGTTCGGGATCGGCGCGGAGCCGACGGACGAGGAGACCCTGCGGATCGCCGACGGCAAGGAGTTGATCTTCCAGGGCCTCGAGCTGGCGCTCTCCAGGGGGGCTCATGCGGGCACCGCTGGCGGCCTGGTCGACGAGCAGTTCGGCGCTCCGAAGCGGATTCCCGACCGAATCAAGAAAGCGGGCATGAAGCTCGCGATGCCTGTCGAGAAGAGCGGTCAGGCGGAGTTCGACTTCGAGTACGGGGAGGAGTTCGGCGACCACATCGAGCGCTTCGACCCCGACTTCGTCAAGGTCCTCGTGCGCTACAACCCGGACGGCGATCCCGAGGTCAACCGCCGCCAGGCGGCCCGTCTGGTGGCGCTCTCGGTCTGGCTCGCCGGGCATGGGCGGAGCCTTCTGTTCGAGCTCTTGGTGCCGGCGGAGGATGAGCAACTCGCCTCCGTGGGCGGGGACGCGGAGCGCTACGACGCCGAGCTGCGCCCCAGGCTCATGGTTGGCGCGATCGCCGAGCTCCAGGACGCCGGCGTCGAGCCCGCGGTGTGGAAGATCGAGGGCCTCGAGCGGCGAGACGACTGCGAGCGGGTCGTCGCTCAGTGCCGCGCCGGCGGACGCGATCAGGTGGTCTGCGTGGTCCTCGGGCGCGGCGCCGAGCGCAGCCGGGTCGAGCGCTGGCTCACCAGTGGCGCCGGCGTCGATGGCTACGTTGGATTCGCGATCGGCCGCTCGATCTGGGGCGACCCGCTGACCGGATTCCTCGAAGGCGACCTGAGTCGCGACCAGGCGACCGAGCAGGTCGCCGACACCTTCGCGCACTTCGTCGAGGTGTACGAGGGCGCTACGTCCAGCGGCTCGTGACGACCTTCTTCTCGGTGAAGAACTCCACCCCGTCGCGGCCGGTGGCGTGGAGGTCGCCGTAGAACGAGCCGCGCCAGCCGGCGAACGGGAAGTAGGCGACCGGGGCCGGAACCGAGACATTCACCCCGATCATCCCTGCCTGCGCCTCGCGCACGAACTTGCGGGCCGCGCCGCCGTCTCGGGTGAAGATCGCAGCGGCGTTTCCGAACTCCGAGGCGTTGATGGCCGCGATCGCCCGATCCAGGTCCTCGAGCCGCTCCACGGCCAGCACCGGGCCGAAGATCTCCTCCCGGGCGAGCGTCATCTCGGGAGCGACCTGGTCGAACACGGTGGGCCCCAGGAAGAAGCCCCCGCCTTGGCCCTGCCCCCGTCCGTCGACGCACAGCGTGGCCCCCTCTCGCTCGCCCAGCTCGATGTAACCGGTGATCCGCGCGAGCGCCTCCGGGGTGGTGACGGGGGTGATCGTGCCGTCGGCGTCCGTACCCGGCTCGTCGCCCGGGGCGACCCGGGCGTCGCGGGCCATGCGCGAGATCGCAGCGACCAGCTCGTCGCCGATCTCGCCCACTCCGACGGCCACCGAGCCGGCCAGGCAGCGCTGACCGGCATTGGAGAAGGCGGAGGCGAATACGGCCGGCACGGCGAGGTCGAGGTCGGCGTCGGGCATCACCACCAGATGGTTCTTGGCGCCGGCGAGCGCCTGGACCCGCTTGCCGCGCGACGCCGAGCGCTCATACACCTTGCCGGCAACCGGCGCGGAGCCCACGAACGACACCGCCCGTGTATGCGGGTGGTCGATCAGCCCCTCGACCGCCCGCTGCGCTCCATGGACGACGTTGAACACGCCGGCGGGGAAGCCGGCCTCCGCGAACAGCTCGGCCAGGCGGTTCGCGGTTAGCGGCGTCCGCTGCGAGGGCTTGAGCACGAACGTGTTGCCGGCCGCGATCGCCAGCGGCGCGAACCAGAGCGGGATCATGGCCGGGAAGTTGAACGGGGTGATACCGCAGCACACCCCGAGTGGGAAGCGGTGCAGCGAGACGTCCACCCCGAGCGCGACCTGGTCGAGCGTCTCGCCCTTCATCAGCGTGGTCATCCCGGCCGCCAGCTCGACCACCTCGATCCCGCGCCGCACCTCGCCGCGCGCCTCGTCGAGATGCTTGCCATTCTCCCGCGTCACCAGCTCGGCGAGCTGGTCGAGCTCGCGCTCGAGCAGCACTTGGAGGCCGAACATGCGCCGCGCGCGCCGGGTTACCGGCTCGTCCTGCCACGACTGGAACGCCCCGGCCGCGACCATCACGGCCTGGTCGACCTCGGACGCCCCGGAGAGGGGCACGCGGCCCAGCACCTCGCCGGTCGCCGGATCGAGTACGTCGAGCCGCTCGTCGGTCTGGGCGTCGGCGGGCCGCCCGCCGACGAAGTTGTGGATCTCGCGCACGGTCTGTCGGGTCGCCATCAGCTCGTCACCTCCGCGGGTCTGGATACCCGTCATGGTCCACGATCGCGCCTCGCGGGGCTCGCGGGCGCCACGCGTTGAGGCAGGCTTCGGCCCCAGCGCGAGTAGTCGGCGAAATCGAGCAGGCGGTCGAAGTAGCTGTCCAAGGACGGGGCACGGATCCCCGCCCGCTCGAGCCTCGACCGGGCCCGCCGGTCGTCGAACCTGACTCGCATCGAGAAGTAGGGGAACAGGGACTCCGTGCGCCGAAGCGCCCGGCGCTGCCGCTCCCCGCTGACGCGGATCAGCATGGGATGGAGCAGCCGCCGATAGATCGGTGGCGACACGAGGTGTGGGGGACGGCGCCGAAAGTAGCGGGCAGAGTGCCCGATCAGGCGCCCCACGGTGGTCGCGCGGCGGCCGGACACCAGGTGGTAGACGCCCAGACCGTCCTTCGATCCCTCGACCAGCTCGTAGACCGCGTCCGCCACGTAATCGACGGGAACGACGTCGACGGGCGTCGAACGGCGGGCCGGGATCACTGGGTAGGCGCCGCGGGCGAAGGCCTTCAACGGCGGGTAGAGGACGTTGAAAGAGGACGTCCAGCCGCTGGAGCGCTCGCCGACGACGATGCTCGGGCGCAAGATCAGGATCGGCAGCTGGGCGGAGCGCTCCCTGACCAGGAGCTCGGCCTCGAACTTGGAGCGCTCATAGGCATTGCGGAACCCCTGTCCCACCTCGAGCTGGTCTTCGGTGAACTCGCCCGCGTGATCGCCGGCCACGTATGCGGTCGAGATGTGGCAGAAGCGCCGCAGGCCCTGGCCGCGCCGCTGGCAGAGCTCGGCGAACTCGAGCAGTCGCCGGGTTCCCTCGACGTTCACCCGACGCGACTCCGAGAGCGGCAGCGTGAACGAGACCGAGGCGGCCGAATGGATGATCTCGGTGACCCGCGAGGCAAGCTCCTCACGTCTGTCATCGTCGAGCCCGAGGCCGGCGCTC